>CAMBQP010000078.1 GCA_945869955.1 Schlesneria paludicola DSM 18645 | reverse complement strand
CTCGGAGTGATCCTGTTCGAGCTGCTGACCGGGCGTCTCCCTTTTTTAGGGACATCCCGAAACGAACTACTGCACCAGATTATTCATAAACCCGCCTTGCCACTGAGGACGCTGAAACCGACGATCCCGGCAAAATTAGACGAGATCTGCCTGAAATGCCTCGCCAAAGATCCGACCCAGCGCTATGCCACGGGGCAGGATCTGGCGACGGCACTGCAGGAATGGGAGCAATCCCACGAGAAACTCGAATCCGTCGAGTCCCCCGTGATTGTCCCGTTGGTCGAGATTCCGCTCTCCCCCCTCAAAAATCGCTCGTTACCCTGGTCTTTCCACCTGGGGATGGCCGCGATGGTGTTGCTCCCCATGTTTTTATGGGCGATTTACCGTTGGCCAGATCAGAAACCGGTCAACCAGGCCAAATGGGAAGATCTTTTTCCTGAAACTCCGAATTTGATCGCACGAGGGACTCATCGGCGGGAGGACAACCCCTCTTATGATCGTGACCAACATCGATTCACTGCAAAATCGGATGGATTCTGGATCTACGCCAACGAAAATCTGAAAAAACCGTCGGTGAAGTTTCGAGCGGTCATTTCGATGGACAATTGGATCGGGACCGCTGGTTTTGTTTGGGGGCTTGGGCCGCGCCCCGAGCCATTCGACAAAGAGCCACGTCGCTGCTACGTATGCGTTATCGAGAGATATCAATTCACGGATCCGTTGCACCTTTCGGTCCGTGAGTTTCTCTTATCCGAAGCGATGCCCGATGTTTGGTCTGTTGGTGGACAAACTGGCCTGTTTCAAAACCAAGACATCAATATTCCACAAGAATCATCGATCATGCTGGAGTTTGCCATTGACCAACAAAGTCTTCGCGTGATTGCTGGCGAAGAAACTTGGGAACCGGCGGTGACTCATGAGCACGCGGATACCCTATTTTCGGATGCTGGACTGATCGGGCTGATCTTGCGAGGAAAACTCACAACGATTGAAAGCCCACAAATTCTTCGACTAACCCACTAAACTGCAAAGGAAGCCAACGATGTCGAAAAAAATCGTAAAGATTGAAGTTTTGTCGGCCAATGTAACAGTCACATCCATCGTAAAGCAAGGCGATAACAGTTTCGTTAGCGCAAAAGGCGATTTCACGTCACCAGTGAGTTATCCGTCAACCCTGACAAACGTCACATTTAGTCTACAGCTAAAAACAGGGACGACATGGACGAAGGTGACGGCGGCTATGGGATTCCAAACCGCTGTTAACAGTTATGCGGTAAATTTTCCACCGGTCAGGTTGGTAGTAGGCTCAACGTATCGAGTTCAGGCTGAGGGGACGTGGCAGGTGACGATCAAAGATGACCAAAACTACAGTGCTTCATTCTCGGGTTAGTCACTCGAAAATCCAAATTCAGGAAAAATAGACTTTGGGGTCAGGCGTCTCCCTCACTGACATCATCTACACATCAGTGAGGGAACTGGTGATCAGAATGTTGCAGTCGTTGCTCAAGGATATGTCATGGGGCGAAACAACTCGCGACGAGTTGTCGTGATCGATATCCAGGGAATCGCGTTGCGTTTGTTTTCGAGATGAGGGTATCGAATGCGATACCCTCCCCACCTGGGACTTCTCGGACTCATCCCATCCGGTATTGCTCCGTCACTTCATCCCCCCAAACCCGCACCGCCACCCATGGCGAGGTCTTCTCCGGTAAATCGTCCGTGGGCGGCGATGAACAGTGCCAGTTCGGCAACTTCGGCAGGGGTGTTCATCCGGTGATCCAGCGTGATCTGATGGATCGCGTCGTGCACGTTGGCCGGTTGGATCGCCATCATCTGGGTCTCGGTCGGGCCGGGTGAGATGCAGTTGATCCGGACACCATGGGGGCGAAGCTGCATTGCGGCTGCATTCACAAATGCGGACAAACCCGCTTTCGTGGTGTTGTAGACCGGATTGACGCGCGAACCGGAACGGGCTTTGATCCCGGCGATGGAACTCAGGATCAGGATGCTTCCCCGCTGCTGCTGTTGCATCCGTTTCGCCGCTTCCTGGACTGTGTAAAAGGCACCGCTGAGGTTGATTTCAATGGCCCGATTCCAAAGCTCTGGTGACATCTCGGCAAACGGTTCGATGTTCAGGATCCCTGCGGTGTAGAACAGATAATCCGGTGCGCCGAACGTTTGGTCCAATTCGGTAAATAGCCGAGCCACCGCTGCCGGGTCCCGAACATCCAGGGGATGAATGTGAAATCGCTGCGAGCCGAATTCGGCTTGCAGGAGAGTCAATAAGGACTCATCACGGTCGGCGACTACCAGTTGGCCGACGGTCCCTGCGAGCAGTTCCAGGATCGCGGCACCAATCCCCCCAGCTCCGATGACGACGGCAGTCCGGTTGCGATATGCGGCTTCAATGCGAGTGAACAATCGTGATGCTCCGAGTCAGTTTTCGTTGGCTTGCTCCCCCTCACCCATCACACCACAACGGTGGATTTCGTTCCGCAAACGGTTGCGGTCAAGTCCATGATGGCATTTTTCGATCGCAAGAAACAGTCGAGGGATCGGTTTCCGGAACGGTGAATGTAGCGAAAAATCGCTCGACGCGCTATAAAAGGGATGCCGATTGAGGGTTTGTTTCAGCGTGTGGCAACCTGTGCGGTACTTGTTTTTTGTTCTCGACGGATCCTGATCAATGTCGAATTTCTCGTGGCTGGTTGATGGGAGTATCGTAGGGCTGTACCTGGTCGTCACCATGCTGGCGGGACTCATGGTCCGCAAATACGTCGGCAAGGTCGAACATTTTTTGGTCGCTGGCCGTGAGATGAATTTGTTTCTCGGGATTGCGTCACTGGCAGCGACCGAGTTTGGCATCGTCACCTGCATGTATACGGCCCAAGCGGGTTATGAATTTGGGTTTGCCGGGGCGACACCTGGCATCCTGCAAGCCTTGGCGATGCTCGTCATCGGCATCACCGGGTTTTGCGTGAAGCCGCTGAGAAACTCGGGAGTCATGACGATCCCGGAACTGTTCGAAGTTCGGTTTGGTAAGTTTATCCGCTGGTTGTCGGGTGTGGTGATTGTACTGGGTGGACTGCTGAACATGGGGGTGTTTTTGCGGATCGGCGGCGAGTTTCTGGTACTCGTCAGCGGTATGGACGAGCGTTACCTGGTGATCACCATGACCGCCCTGCTGCTGATGGTGGCGATCTATACCATCGTCGGGGGGATGCTCTCGGTGCTGGTCACCGATTTTCTGCAGTTCATCGTGATGAGTGTCGGGTTGCTCGCCGTGACCTATCTGATTCTGGGCCGAGTCGGCTGGTCGACGATTGTCGAGACGGTCGAGCGGACCCATGGGGCGGGAGGTTTTAATCCGTTCATTCATCCGAAGCTAGGCTTCGAGTATGTCTTGGCTCAGGCCTTGGTTCAGGTCGCCGCGACACTCACCTGGCAAACCACGATCGCACGGTTACTCGCCGCCAAGGATACCTGGACGGGTCAAAAGGTTTACATTGGTACCAGCTTCTTCTTCGTCTGCCGGTTTTTGATTCCCGGGATCTGGGGAATTGCCGCGCTGGCGATGTTGAGTCCCGCTCAGCAGGGACTGCTGGCGAGTGACCCGAATACGGCCACCCTGCACGCGATGCCGGTTTATTTGAGCACCATTCTGCCGATTGGCCTGATGGGATTACTCGTCGCGGCGATGCTGGCGGCGGATATGTCGACCGATTCGTCGTATATGATCACCTGGGCCGCAGTCATTTATAACGACATTCTTGGCCCCTTCCGCAAGCAAAAGTGTTCGGAAGCGACCGGGCTATTGATCAACCGCATGATTGTCGCGTTGATCGGGGTCTTTTTGTTCTTTTACGGCTTGTTCTATAAACTCGAAGGGGGCTTGTGGGATTACCTGACGACTACCGGAACGGTTTATCTGTCGAGCATGTCGGTGCTGCTGATTGCCTGCTGCTATTGGAAGCGTGCCAACAACTGGGGGGCCACGGCAGCGATCATTGTTGGGGCCGCTTTTCCGATTGGCTATCTGATTCTGGAAAAGACGATTCCTGGTGGAGCGGTGACGCTACACGACGTGTATGGGTTCACGCAGGATCGGGCCAAAATTTCGTCCTTTGCGCTGGCGGGGGTTTCGATGGTGGTGTTTTCCCTGCTAAAGCCCAAGACCCGTAGTGCTTAAGAGTCTGTTGAAAGCAGTCTGTTAAACAACGGGGACAGACACCTCGCACTGTGTATCATTCAATTATTTTTTTGTTTTTGGTCGGAGCCAGTCCCCGTTTTTTACGTTTTTCAACAGACTGCGGAAATAAGAGGAATTGTATGGAACTCTATCGTTGGTTCTGGGGTCTATTGACCATCGCGGCGCTGGTCTGGTACAGCACGATCACCATTTATATTGCGTATCGAGGAGTGTTCGATATTCAGCACCTGCTGAAAACACTCAGTCGTGGCGAGTTTAACCCCGATGCACCCGAAACCCCTGTCAAGGACCCCGTTTGATAGCGCGTGCGGCGCGATGAATGAGCGACCGCGGCAGTTCCGTTTTGGTTTCCTGAGAAAGAGGGATTGATGGCAAAGTTCTATTATGTCGGTGACTGGGCGATTCAGCTCGGTCCCGTTTACGCCGAGTCTCCGTTTCATCATTCGGTGAAAGGGACCGAGATTTTCAACTATGGAAAATGGTTGAAAGCGGCGATCGAGTCGACCGGCGAACATCAGGTGACCAGCGTCCCCAGCTGGGAATTTTATATGCTCAAACCGGGTGAGTACGAATCGATTTTGGCCAGCTATGACGCGGTGATTTTTTCGGACATAGAAGCCCGGAATTTCCAATTGGCTCCTGCCTTTTTCAAGCGTGAAGGATTCGGGGAAAAAATCCTGACGTTTCCGGATCGGATTCGTCTGACGATCGAAGCGGTTCAAGCCGGGATGGGAGTGATGTTTCTGGGTGGCTGGCAAAGCTTCAGCGGCGATCACGGTATGGGTGGTTGGGGCCGCTGTCGACTACGTGAATTGTTGCCGGTCAGCTGCCTGGAATACGAAGATTTGATTGAGAGTACCGAGGGCTACACCGCCGAAGTCCTTGATCAAACCCATCCGATCTTACGCGGAATTGATTTTTCGACGTTGCCGCCGATCCTGGGTTACAATCAGGTGAAAGCGAAAACAGAGGGTAACGTGATTGCCCGCTGGCAGGGGACCACAGACCCTTTGCTGGCAGTGATGCCGGTGGGACAGGGACGGTCACTCGCTTACACCTCGGACCCGGCACCTCATTGGGGTTGTAACTTTGTGTTCTGGGAACATTACAATCGGTTCTGGCTGAACGCGGCGGAATGGCTGGTGGGTCAACGGTGATCGAGATCAAAGCGGACATTGCGGTGATGGGAGCGGGATTCAGTGGCAGCCTGATGGCGATGCTGCTGAATCAGATCGGATTACGTCCCGTCCTGATTGACCGGGGGTCTCATCCCCGTTTTGCAGTTGGCGAATCCTCGACACCCGTTGCCAATTTGATCCTGGAGGGGCTGGCCAAACGTTATGATTTACCACGGATTGCACCATTCGCCAACTACGCCAGCTGGAAGCGAACGTATCCCGAGATTGTTTGCGGGCTCAAGCGTGGCTTCAGCTATTTTCACCATACCTTTGATCAAGACTTTCAGCCACGAGCGGACCGCGCCAACGAGTTGATGGTGGCGGCAAGTCTTGCTGACGACGATGCGGATACTCATTGGCTCAGGTCAGATTTTGATCAGTTTCTGGCTCGCGAAGTGGCATCGATGGGAATCCCCTATTTTGAGCGCGCGTCGATCGACACGTTGACGGCGTGCGGGGCCGGCTGGGAACTTTCCGGTGTGGCCAACTCGTCCCCACGGGATGTGGGGGACATCGGGGATACAGCGGGGCCGCTTGGCGAACCGATCCGGATTCGTGCCGATTTTGTGCTGGATGCTTCGGGGGACGGGGGCTTTCTGGCAAAGCAGCTGGGGATTGGCCTGCATCCTGCGGGGATGATGACTCGTTCGCGGGCACTCTTCTCGCATTTTACCGGTGTGGCAAAATGGCAAGATCTGTATGCGGCACGAGGGGGGGATGTCGCGGGTCATCCTTACCGCTGCGATGATGCGGCGCTGCATCATGTCTTTGACGGGGGGTGGATGTGGGTGTTGCCATTCGATAATGGGGTGACGAGTGCGGGGTTTTCACTGGATCCTGATCGTTTTCCGCGAGAGGCGGCGGGGACTCCTGATGCGGAATGGTCTGCGCTGATGTCGCGCCTGCCGGCGGTTGCCGAACAATTTGCTCAGGCCAAACCGATCGTTTCCTGGCGGCAGACTGGTCGCATGCAGCGCCGGTTGGCGCGGTCTGCCGGTCCCAATTGGGTGATGCTCCCGAATACCGCTGCATTCCATGATCCACTGCACAGCACTGGTAACACCTTCACACTGGTCGGTATTGAACGACTGATGGACCTGTTCGAACGGTGCTGGGGGAAGCCGGAACTGGCCGAGGGCCTGACGCGATACGATCAGCTGGTCCAACAGGAAATCGAGCACGTCGATCGGATTGTCAGTGGCAGCTTTGCGGGTTTTCGCGAGTTTGAGCGGATGATTGCCTTATCGATGTTTTACTTTTCCACCGCGATCTGGTCTGAGGAAGAGCGTCGAGCGGGGCGGGCGGTACGGGGTGCCGCTTACCTGAGTGCCAATCGTCCAGAATTGCGTGCGGCACTGGATCAGGCGGTCCGCGACATTCGTGATCCGGCGATTTCGTCGTCTGATTTCACTGACCGGATTCGAACGATTATCCAGCCGTTCAATCGAGTTGGTTTGTGTGATCCTGGCCGCTTGAATATGTATCCGTATGAAATCATTCCCCCATGACAGACAAACGGGATCTCATGCAGCAATCAGGCGATCAATCGACTATGATGAAGAGCGAGAGTTCTGGCCGGTGCTTCAAGACCTGTTCCAGGGGGTTCAGGGGGGGCGAGTCGACTCGGTAATGTGGGCGTGCTTGATGATGATTGCGAGCGCCAATCGTGCGAGGAGAACGCAGATGCGGTGTGTGGTTTGGGTCGGATTGCTGGTGGGAATAGTTGCGGGTCTTGGTCCGTCGTCTGAGGCTCAGATTCGCACGCGATTCCAACTTCCCGCTGAGTCTCCCACGACACCTGAGATCAACCGCAAAGTCCAAAAGGGGATGGACGACGCGAAACAGTTGATTCTCGACAAGCAATTCCGTCAAGCGGTGGTTCGGCTGCAGGATGTACTGGATGACCCTGAAGACTATTTTCTGGAAAATGTGTTCCGTGCGAAAACAGGGGCGCTGGTCGGAGTCAGGGCTCAGGCGATCAGTCTGCTCGCCGACCTGCCCGCCGAGGGTCAAGCGGCCTATGAATCCCATGCGGGGATCACCGCCCGAGAACTGCTCAAGCAGGGGATGGCGACAAATGATCTGGCAAAG
Organism: Schlesneria paludicola DSM 18645; assembly: GCA_945869955.1. GTDB lineage: Bacteria > Planctomycetota > Planctomycetia > Planctomycetales > Planctomycetaceae > Schlesneria > Schlesneria paludicola_B. Next base: position 17,889 of record CAMBQP010000078.1, on the reverse strand, counting down.
ATCGCGTTGGTGGGCTCGCGCTATGCGATGACGGCGGCGGGATTTGACGCCATACAATTTCTTGCGGCTTCGGCCATTGATCATGGTCAACCGGCGGAAGCGGCGCTCTTGTTGGACACGTTAATCAGACATCCTCGTGCCACCGGGGGACTCAAGGGTCCGCTATTGCTGCAGTCTGCCGCCGCGTGGCACCTCGCCGGTCAATCTGAACGAAGTCAAGGGGCACTCGAACAATTACTCGCGATTAAGCCACCCCTTCCCTGGCGGATTGGGGGAAAAATCATGGATCCAATTCAGGAGATCCCGAATACCTCCGAGTGGTACAACACACATTTTGGTCCGCCGATTTACTCGCGGCTCTCTGTGGTGAATACCTGGAGCCTGCCTCGCGGTGGCGCGACGGGGAACGAATCCGCAGCAGTTGCCTACCCGGTCGGAGGGGGACTGTGGAATCTCTCGCCGCGAAAGTATTTGCGGCTCGTTACGAACCCGGAAATCAATCGCGAGCGAATTGAAGCTTTTGATCAAGTGATACGAGGTGTTGAACGGACGCTGCGGAACAATCAGCGACTGACTCAACCGGTCATGATTCCGCTGGTGATTGGTGAGATCGTGGTCTATCGAACCCTGAATGATGTGAGCGCGGTCAGCCTGAGGACGGGTGAGTTACTTTGGCGATCCTCAACGACCGATGGAATGTTGACCTGGCTGTTCCAAAGTCCGTTGGCGACAGAAGGGATGCAAACTCTCTCACCCGCGACGTTTTCCGGATACTTTCGTTTCAAGCTCTTTCATGATCAGTTATCCGGATCATTGACCAGTGATGGGACACAGGTCTACGCCATCGAAGAGTCGGAATCGCAATTCAACCTCTGGATGGCTCGTAGTCGGATGCCATTTGGCCCCCAGATGATTGAACCGACCAATAAACTGGTCGCCTACGAACTGTCGGGGGGACGCTTGCTTTGGGAAGTCGGGGGGGCCAATGGAACACCTCCCGTTGAATTGTCCGGGCACTTTTTTCTCGGGCCGCCTTTACCATCAGCGGGTCGACTCTATTGTCTGGCCGAAGCCAAAAACGAGCTGCGACTGATTTCGCTGATCCCTGAAGGGGACTCGGTACGCTGGGAATGGTCGCAGCCGCTGGTCTCGACGGCTGGCGAGCCGGTATATCCTGCTCGACGAGCGGGCGGGTTAATTCCTGCCATTTCGGACGGGATTGCCATCTGTCCCACCAGCAGTGGTACCGTCGTCGCCTTCGACCTGAACCAGCGTCAATTGCGCTGGGGGTATTCCTACGAATCTTTGTCACGGAGAAATCAGCAGCTGGGGGATTTCCTGGGTGACAACGAAGAGGGACACTGGCTGAGTAGTGGTCCTCTTCTTGCCGACCACTACGTCATTTTGACACCTCGTGATTCGAACGAACTGCATTGCCTGAGTCTGATCGAGGGGAAATTGATCTGGAAGCGACCCCGCGACCAGGGATTGTATGTCGCCTGCGTGAGCGATGGGCACGTGGTCGTCGTGGGGCGAACACAGGTTACGGCCTATTCGCTCGCAGAGGGCTCAGAGGTCTGGAACGACCCGATCAGTATTCCCGAACCAGCGGGACGGGGTGTGCGGATTGGAGACAAGTATCTGTTGCCGCTGTCCACGGGCGAGATCGCGTCGATCGATTTAAAAACAGGTCGACTGCTTGGTCGGTCGCTGCTTCCCGACGGGCAGATGCCGGGAAATCTGGCTGCGGCAGGGGGGACACTGGTCTCGTATGGGACTCATGAGCTGATTGGCTTTCGTTCGCTCGACGACCTTCAGCAGCAGATCGCACGCCCATTGCAAGAGAATCCTGTCGATGCCGAATCGCTGGCACTTCGGGGCGAGTTAAAACTACATCAAGGGGAACCGGAAGCAGCCATCCAGGACTTGCGGAAGTCGATTCAACAGCGGCCCGAGGCGAGTGTGAAACAGATTCTGGCTGCGGCGCTGCTACATCGCTTGCAGCATGATCCGATAGGATTGATCACATCGGCTGCTGAGCTCGAGTCGCTGACGGACGATCCGCGACAACGGATCGACTTCCTGCGTTTGTACGCGAAATCGTTGGCGACAACCGGCGATCGGGTCGGAGCGGTGACGCAACTGCTGCGTCTCTCCAAGACCACGTCTGTTTCCAGCGAACCACTCAAAATCAGCTCGACGCATTCTCTGTCGCGAGAACAAGAGCTGCGATCGCAACTCTTCTCCTTGGATGAGGGGGCGACGGTCGAGGAGAAATTGGCGATCCGGCAGGTCTTGTCAACAGCATGGGAGGGGGCTTTCGCGGGACCCGATCGCCCGCAGCGTCTTGCGCGATTGAGCAAACTCACGATCGGCCACCCCACGGTCAATCCGTACCTGTTGCGGTTGGCGGAATCGAATGAGGGGTTACTCGATGAATCAGCAAAAATTCGGTTGTTGGAACGCCTGTCGCGGTCTCAGGATTCCTCGGTTGCGGCCCCCGCCCTTGCGGCACTCGCCAGTCACTTTCTTGAGAAAAACTTGCGTGCCGATGCGCAATCCTCGATTCAAGACTTAATCACAAATTATCCGGCCGTTGTCTGTCGTGAAGGAAAAACTGGGCGACAGATCTACGACGAATGGCGTTCGCGTGGTGAGATCCTTCCTGCCAACGAGGGTCACCGCTGGCCTGAAGGTTTTATTGATGTCGAGCGAACCGAACAAAATGTGATACCATTGGCGTGGCCGGTCGAGGTGGTGACCCGCGTCGGTCGCGATTTTGAGGGCTGGTCTTTTGAAATCGAAACCCCGACATCCAGCCTTGTCGCGCGCGATCCTGCGATGAAGATTGCCTGGCGGTTGCCGCTGGAAATCGCACCCGATTTCTTTCGCAATTCCTTCAGTCAACTGCATATACGTGGCCGACGCCTGGCTTTGACCGTCGGGTTTTCGCTGATCGTTTTGGAAGCGACCAGTGTTACGACTCCACCCCAAAAGCGGTTCCAATTATCGTTGCAGCCGAATTCCTTGTCGGCGTCTCCCGCCACCGAGATTCAATTCGAGCGGCGTCAGCTACCGAATGGACGACGGATCCAGCTGTTGGCGGACCAGCGCGGCAGTATCGGTTTTCTGATTGGCATGTCTGATGACGTGGTCTGCTATCAACTGGATAATCGACTTTATGCAGTCGACTTCGAAACGGGGAGTTTTTTGTGGTCCCGGACCGGTTCGGTCTTTTCGAAATCCAACGCAACGGTGGACGATTCGATTATGCTAAACACCAGCAACAATGGGGCCTTGATCCTGCGAACGCTGGATGGAACGCCGCTGCAGCAGCATCAGGGGAATCCCCATGATACGCCACTGTGGTTTCGGGGGACGCGACGACTGAGTTACCGTACGACCCCGCCAGATCAGCGCGTGTTTGAAATGCGGGACTTCGATGGCGACCGAGTGGTCTGGCAATCCCAGCATCCCACGGGAAGTTTGTGGCACGTCATCAACGAGGAAGAATTGGCGGTTCTGACCCCAAGTGGGAAGCTGACCATGATCACGCTCGCCACGGGCGAACCGCGACTGGTGACCGAGCTACAGGGAAAGCGGTCCCAGCAAGGGGCGGGTCTGTTGCTGGTCCAGCGCTGGGAGGATCGTTATCTGATTATTGCTGGCGTGACAGCGAAGAATACGGAAAAGCGTCGTGTCACCGCGCTGAATCAAGGGGCCATGCGCGAGTTTGGGGTGCCAGGCGGGATCAAGCCCACAACAGGGATCGAAGCGATCACCGTGGATGGTGAGATTTGTTCGATCAGCCAGCAGGACGGAACGCTGCAGTGGACACTGCCGGTCACCGATTTAGCATACGACCCGACGCAACCGGCGAATCTTCCGGTGGTGGTCCTGGCATCACTGGTGAGTGACATCGACCGCTTCACGGGATTTCCTCAGCCCCCGCGAATCTCGGCCTTGGTCGTCGACAAACGTTCAGGCCGCACCGTGTATGAAACCCTGGAGTCTGTGAGCGGCCCCAGCCGAAGTATCCAATTCAACCCGCAGAGGGATGAGGGAAAGTTGATGATTGACTTTTCTCATTGGCAACTGGACCTGACGTTCCCCAAACCCCGATAAGGGGCCGATTGATTCGGCGTCTGTCTGTCTGTCGGGGGACTTACGTTCTTAATTGCTGGAATCGGCTGCAAGGCCCCACACCAATTTCACGCGAATCGGATCAACCCGCCTTGGAGTTGCCGATCACTTTGACCGGTGTGGGAACCAAAGGAAACTTCAGCGTGAATGTCGTTCCGCCGCCGACGGCACTTTCGACGCGAATCCGGCCACCATGAGCTTCCATCACGTCACGGGCCAGTGATAAGCCGAGACCTGTTCCCCCTTGCCCTTGCTGATCGGCTGTCTTCGTCGTGAAAAAGGGTTCGAAGATGCGGCGTAATTTTTCGGGGGGGATGCCACAACCGGAATCCTGAATACTGATCTCGGCCTGATTCAGTTCCGTGTGCTGGCGGATGGAAATCTTCAGGTTTCCCCCTTGCTCCATTGCCTGGCGAGCATTCACAATCAGGTTCAAGACCACCTGCTGCACCTGACCGGAATTGACTGCGGCAAAAGGATGGTGATCAAAATCGGTGATCAGGCGAATCCGATAGCGCTGCAAATCTTTTTCGACCAGCACCAGCACGTCTTCGACCAGGGGGACCAGATCCATCGGTTCCCGACGGTCACTCTGTTGTCGGGCATATGAAAGCATGCCGGTGGTGATTTTCGAGGCTCGATGTCCGGCGGCGAGGATTTTTTCGAACGATTTGTCGCGAGTTGCGGCGTCTTTGTGGCGTACACCCATTTTGGCGTAATTGATCACGGTCATCAGGATATTGTTGAACTCATGCGTGATCGACGAGGCCAGTGCCCCCACGGAACTCATTTTTTGAGCCTGCAGTAATTGCTGATGCAATGACTGCACCTGCTGCTCAAGTTCGGCGATTCGTGCTGCAGCCTGCCGTTCGTCGAATTCCGACACTGTGGCTTTCATTCCGTGGCTTTCGTTCCGTGGCCTTCAGCGTGTGAAACCACCTTGAGACAGTGCAAGCAGAAAAGGAAACGATCCCGGCAGCGCACGAATCCCTCAGAAACCGGAAGGGTCCGCAGGCGGAAACATCTCTGCTCGTCGTCTATCGGTTATCTGAGAGACGGCACTGCAGGAACAAGACCGACTGATTGTGCGGAATGGGTTTGCGGTGAATCGTCGTTCCGCGTACCAATTCTGCGAAGACCGGGTAGTCCTGTGAAGATTTTCGGTCAAACCGTGATTCTCGCCACTCGGCCACAGGTTTTGGTTTGGAATGGTGTTTCCCCTTCCACCCTGATCACTTTTTCCCCTCAAGTGGTGGGAACGGTTGGTTCAATCTGTGTGACGGTTGTCCCTTCTCCCTGCACGCGCCAGAGAATACTTCGAGAAATTCGGCAGCGGAGGGTCGCGGTCGATTCAAGATAGTCGGTCTGAAGAATCTCGGCATGTTCCGCCAGGAAGGCGAACAGTTTGCCGTTCCCCGCGGAAGTCACCACTTCCACCTCGACATAACCTTGGCCGAGGAGTTCTCCGACGAGTGTCCCGAGCTTATCGAGTCCCTCACCCGTTAAAGCCGAAACGGTGACTGAATGGGCATATTTGGCTCGCAAGACATCCACGGTACCGCGATCTTTCACGGCGTCCACTTTGTTTAACACCAGGATCAAGTTGCGCACTTCGACCCCGATTTCGTCGAGCACCCGTTCGACGGTCTCGACCTGTTGTTCTGCCTCAGGATTCGAGGCATCAACAACATGCAGCAGCAAGTCAGCCTGGCGCGCCTCTTCCAGCGTCGATTTGAACGAGGCAATCAACGAGTGTGGCAGATCACGCACGAAGCCAACGGTATCGCTGAGCAGCAAATCACCCCAGGCGGGGATCGTCCATTTCCGGGTCCGTGTATCGAGTGTGGCAAACAATTGGTCCGCGACGTAGACATCGGCACCGGTCAAGGCGTTCATCAGCGTGCTTTTGCCCGCATTGGTGTATCCGACGACCGACACCAGTGCATGCGACTCACGTTGCCGGACCATCCGTTCTCGTCGAATTTCCACTTCGGCCAGACGGGCTTTTAATTCGTCGATCCGATGATCGATCAATCTGCGGTCGGTCTCGATCTGTTTTTCCCCCGGTCCGCGACTGGCACCAATCCCCCCATCGATTCGTTCCAAGTGAGTCCACATCCGCTTCAGCCGCGTCCGTGTGTATTGCAGCTGTGCCAGCTCGACCTGCAGTCGTGATTCGGCAGTGCGGGCATGGGTGGCAAAGATATCGAGAATCAGTTCGCTGCGATCGACGATGATCCGCTGAGTTTCCTGTTCGAGATGTCGACCTTGTGCGGGTGAAAGATTATTGTCGAAGATGATCAGTTCGGCCCCCGTCGCGTCGACGAGGTCCTTCAGTTCAACAATTTTCCCCTTACCGAGACAAGTCCCTGGATGAGGACGGCCACGCATCTGTACCAGTTCGCCAACGACTTTGACACCGGCGGTTTTGACGAGCCCTTTCAGTTCATCGAGTGCCTGTTCTTTCCCGAGATTCCGCGTGGAATCCGGAACCGAAACCAGGATGGCGGTGCGATGTTGAACGTGCAGCTCGTCTCGAATGGGGTCTGCCAAGTGGGATTCCGTTCTCGTTGTTCGTGCAGAAAGCAAAAGGAATAAAAGGAAAGGAAAAGAAAAGAGGGAACTCAGCATCTGCAGGTGCGCGTTTGGCAATGTTGCCAACTGCTGGTGGATCTGGCGAATGACATCCCCCGAATCAATCCGGAATCAGCACGATCTTGCCACGTACCGTCCCCTGTTTTTGCAGCGTATTCGCTTCTTGTAATTCATGGGCGATCGCGGCATCGCTCAGCGGTAGCGTCTTGCCAATTAATGGCTTCCAGCGATCAAATTCATAAAGTGTATTCAGTTTTTCTGCTGCGGCACGTTGTTCTTCCGGGGCGCCATTGAACATGGCGAAACCGATGATCCGCAGGTCTTTCACATAAAAAGGCCCGACAGGAAATTCCGGTCGAGCCGCTCGGCCCGCCATCAACACAATCCGGCCTCGCGGAGCCATCAGCGAAACGGTCCGGTCGAGCATCGGTTCCCGTTGGGTTTCAAACCAGAGATGGACGCCACCATGTGGCAGACTGAAGGCACGAATCTGGTCGTCAAGTTGGTGATTACTATAGTCCAAGACCAGGTCTGCACCCATCTTTTTACAGATTGCAAAGCTCTGCTCACTCCCCCCGGTTGTAATCACGAACGCACCGGCCGCTTTGGCAAGCTGGACCACTGCCGAACCGACCCCACCCGCGCCACCGTTGACGAAAACGACCTCGCCCGGCCCGAGGCCAGCGTGCAGGAAAAGCCCCATGTGGGCGGTCAGCCCGACCAAGGCCCCTGCGGCCGCTTCGCTATCTGACTCTTTCGCAGGAGTTGGATAAAGCCAACGTTCATCGACCGAGCAGTACTCGGCAAACGTTCCCCGACGCCCAAACAGGCCCTGGTTGCTTCCCCAGACGCGATCACCGACTTTAAATCGCTTGATTTCGCTCCCAATCGCTTCCACCGTTCCGGCCAGATCCGAACCGATGATATAGGGGAACTGCGAGATCATCGAAACGGCACCGGCTCGGATGTACGTATCAATCGGATTGACCGAAACCGCGCCGACCTTGACCAAAACTTCTGTTGGTCGCGGTTCCGGTTTTGGCACTTCGCCGAATTCAATGACGGATGGCGATCCCGTTTGACGAATCAATGCGGCTTTCACGAAATTCGACTCCCAAATGAACAAGAACAAAAGTTGCCGCGAAAAACTGGAATCAGCGAGACCAAGGGATTATATCGCCCATCCGCATCACTGTCGGCGCATTCCGCCAAGATTTGTGGCGCAATATTTTCCGAATCAAGCCAGATCTTTCAGAAATGATCGCACAAACCGACTGCGGAATCCTCTTCGTTGAGCACATCCCTATCTCCACTCGGTCAGCATCAGCGGCATTTTTTGCTGAATACACTGCTGCGACCAAGTTTCAGGTTTGTTCGTTTCAAGTTGACCCTGCAACTCAACCGACTTTACCTACGTAGAACAAACGGAAAACTCGTTGCGATGGATTCCGCGAGTTCTGCAACTGTTCGACGCGATTGACCTGACACCGATTCATGGATCAAAGTTCACGGATTCATACAACAAGGCGAGCTTGGCGTCTGATCTCGTACTGGAGAACGCGGCGGGCATTTGCAACACGAAAGGGACGTTATACCATGAGCTTGCCTCGATTTCTGGCCGAATTGGAACAGCTTTTTGAATTTAATCCGGGCACACTGGAATCCTCGGCTGTGATTGAGGATACGCCAGGCTGGAGTTCGTTGACCTTCATGGGATTGATCGCGATGGTTGACGAAGCCTATCAAGTGTCGTTGAAACCGCGACAGATTCATGGTTGCACCACTTTTGCTGACTTGCATGCGTTGATCAAAGTTGAGCGAAGCCGTCGAGTCGGTTCTTTAAAACAATCCGCGTAAAACACCAGATCTCGTCGTCACAAAAAACTCCCGCAAGCAGGTTTTGCGGGTGATCAAGATCAAACCCGGATCTGCGGTGATGAGCCCCGAATGGTGCAGTTCGGGTGATCCCGCTTTCGCAGAAATTAATTCGACTGGATTTGGGTCATGACTATGCAGATTTTCACTGGCGATGTCGAGAGGTTCTGCGGTCAGCAAGCGTCGATACGAAGCTCAACAATTTTGGGTTCGGGCGTCGCCGTACGTTCGCCCACGACGGTGGAACGCTGGTTGATCGTCGGCGCAGGGGGATTTGGACGCGAAGTCTACTCGTGGACGTTGGGTCAACTTCACGCGGCCGGTACGAATCCGTGTGTGGGATTTCTCGATGATGACGCGACCGTTCTCGACAGATTTCCGGAATTGAAGAGGCTGTGGGTCGGACGGATTTCGGATTATGAACCGCAATCCGGCGACCGGCTGCTGATGGCGATTGGCGACCCGTCGGCGAAACTCGCCGTTGCCGAGCAACTCACCGCACGCGGGGGCCGGTTTGTCTCTTACATTCACCCCACCGCAGTCCTGGCCTCGGATGTTCAAGTCGGAGTCGGCGTCATTATCTGTCCCTCGGTCGTCATCTGTTGCAACGTTCGCCTTGGCGATTTTGTTCTGATGAACGTCGGCGCCCTTGCGGGACATGATTCCATGATTGGCGATGGCTGTACACTCTCGCCGCACGCGGATGTTACAGGACAGGTCGTGCTTGAACGCGGGGTGTTCCTCGGCTGCCGTGCCGTGATTCTCCCCAAGATTCACGTTGGTGAATTTTCTCGCGTCGGAGCAGGGAGCGTCGTCATTAGCCAAGTGAAATCACGCGTCACGATGATGGGGGTCCCCGCCAAACGGATCGACTGGTTGCAAAAAGACGATGACGAACAATTACAGGCCGGTTAGTGACTTTCGGAAAAGTTGAGTTGCCGTCATGCGTGCTTCTTTCACTGCTGTGGAATTCCATCTTCCCGCCCCCCTCCTCGGCAATGACGAGGTCGCGAAACTGGATCCCGATTGGACCGCACAGAAAATTCTCGACAAAACGGGGATTTCCCAACGTCATGTGGCGGGGAGGGACGAGTGCTCGTCCGATCTGGCATTTCACGCTGCAGAGAAACTCTTCGCGTCGAAAGCCTGTTCGCGTACGGAAATTGACTTTCTGCTGTTTTGCACCCAGTCGCCCGATTACCTGCTCCCCACCACCGCGTGCCTGTTGCAGGATCGATTGCAGTTGAGAACCGGAATTGGTGCGCTGGATTTCAATCTCGGTTGCTCGGGCTATATCTATGGTCTCGGTTTGGCACAAGGGCTAATCGAGACCGGCCAGGCACAAAACGTAATGCTCTTGACGGGTGAGACCTACAGCAAGTTTCTCAGGCCCGCCGATATCAGCGTTCGCTCGTTGTTTGGCGATGCGGGATCGGCAACGTTGATTCGAGGAATTGAAAGCGATCACCCGTTGATTGGCCCTTACGTCTATGGGACTGATGGAAAAGGGGGCGAGCACCTGATCCTGAAGCGAAATTCCCTGCGCGAACCTGCCGCTGCCGGCATGGACGCGACACTCACCATGAACGGGCCCGAGATTTTCAGTTTTGCCTTGGAATCGGTTCCGCTCGCAGTCCAAGAGTTGTTACAGCGAGCCCACCTTCATCGCGATGACATTGACCTGTTCGTGTTTCATCAGGCAAACGAATTCATGCTCAAACGCCTGCAAACGAAACTGCAGATTCCGCCAGAACGCTTCGTCATCGCATTAAGAGATTTTGGCAATACCGTCTCTTCAACAATTCCGATTGCCTTGCACGAGATCCTCGCCGACGGGCGATTAAAAGCCGGCATGCGAATCATGCTGGTTGGATTTGGCGTCGGTTATTCTTGGGGAGCCACATTAGTCCGTTATACCCCTTAACGTGCAGCGACTGGCCATGTCGCCGAGTCCCGTCGACACGAGATACGGTCCTGAGTATTGGTCGGCAGTATTAGTTTCAACCGAGATTGACTCAAGGAATCGAGAAATGTCCATATGGTTTGCTGACGCCGCTGTCACAAAATCTCGCACGCCCTCTCTCACGGTCAAGTCCCGTCGCTATCAGACGCTCGACCTCTGGCGGGGAATTGCCTGCCTGATGGTCGTCGTTCATCATGGACTGATTCCCCTCTGCGATCTTGGCCTGTCAACCGAAAATCCCACGTCGAAAATACTCTGGGTGGCGAACTCAAACGACTCATCCGCTTTGACACAGAAACCCGCAAATTTGACACTCCGTTCGGAATGGTTGAATCGCTTGAATGGATCACTGAAGGTTTCGGTTTCGATGTTCTTTGTGGTCAGTGGGTACTGCATCACCGCCTCGGCCGAGTCACTGCGGCGATCAAACCGCAGCGTCGGTTCCTTTTTCTATAGCCGGTTCCTTCGCGTTTATCCGGCATTTTGGTGTGCGCTGCTGTTATCGGCGCTGGCCTGCTGCGCATTCGATTCCGTAAGTCCCGGAATTCTCGGTCAGTCACCCTGGCCGCTTGCGATGCCCCAAGACCTTTCCCGATTCCAGTGGCTGGGAAATCTCACGTTAACCGGAACCTGGATTGGCTATCTGACCGGTGAATCCTCGAATTGCTTTCCCCTTCAATCCTGGACACTCGCCTATGAAATCCAGTTTTACACCCTGACCGGGGTGGTTCTGGCCTGCTTCCGCCGAAAGTTCTTTCACATCATGGCCATGGTCACCATGCTTGTGGCAATCCTGGATGCTTGCGTGCTGATTTATGACTTTCCGATCAAGGGCTTCCTGTTTGACGAATACTGGTTCATGTTTGCGGCAGGAATCGGTCTCTACTGGGAACTTCATTGCGCTTCGCCGCAACAGGCTCGGATTTTTCGCACCTTCACCCTCGGGGTGATCAGCGGATTGACACTCCTGGCAGGAACAACCACGATTTTTGGAGCGGGAACGCATTTTTCCGCTTGGCGAGTGTTGGGAGCTTTTGGATTTGCGATTTTGCTGCGAATTCTCAACCAGTACGACGAGATCCTCGCGGGATGGAAAACCCTGTCTGGGATCAAATCGTGTGGAGTCATGTGTTACAGCATCTACCTGATGCATCTCTTCCCCGGCAAAGTGATCAGCCAATATTTTCTTCGTGCGGGCTTCACAGACGATTTCTCGGCACTCTTCTTGTTGACACCTTGCATTCTGTTGGCATCGATCACCCTGGGCTACTTATTCCATCTCACCATCGAATGCCGGTTCTTTCAAGTCCTGCCCGAGACAGTGAAAATGTCGCAAACTACGAACCCCAAGCAGTCTCAACTCTCTGAAAACCAACAGGAATCAAGAGATAAAACCTTCTTGCTGGAAGAAGTGAGAACACAGATCGCAGCCGCGCAGCGACAGCCAATCGCGGGGTCTGAACGGAAAGTCGCCTAGAGGGTTGGGTTCTGATCGGAACTGGGATCAAGGGGCCTACGTCGCTTGGCGCAACAGACCGACTTTCTTAAACTTCGAACGCAGGTTGGAAAATGTTTTTTTCCTGAATTCTTGCGGCTGGCGAGAATTGTCCACTTCTGACATCAATGTTACCTAAGCACGCTCCCCTCGAGCGAGTTTTTTGGAAATCAGTAGATCATGTCGACTCACGGTCTTGCAGAAAAAATTGCCGGAAAATCGGCTGTCATTGGTGTGATCGGTTTGGGCTACGTCGGGCTACCGCTGATTCAAGCGTTTGTCAGGGCTGGCTTCAAAACGATGGGGTTTGATGTCGACCAATCCAAAGTGGACAAACTCAAAGCCGGCCAAAGCTACATCAAGCATATCGACAGTACGGCGATCGCCAAGCTGATCAACGAAAAACACCTTGAGCCGACTTCGGACATGGGCCGCTTGGGTGAAGCCGATTGCATCATCATCTGTGTCCCGACGCCGCTGAATGAAAGCCGTGATCCAGATCTCAGCTACATCGAAGGGACGGCTCATTCGATCGCCAAGACATTACGACCCGGTCAATTGGTCGTGCTCGAAAGCACCACGCATCCGACCACCACCCGAGTCAACGTGCTCCCCGTCTTGAATGCCACCGGCCTGACTGCGGGAAAAGATTTTTATTTGGCGTTCAGCCCCGAACGAGAAGACCCAGGTAATCCCAACTTTGAAGCCTCAACAATCCCCAAGGTTGTGGGGGGTTATGATACCAGCAGCAGCGACCTGGCATGCGCCCTGTACAGCCAGGCCGTGGTGAAGGTCGTGCGAGTGTCGAGCATGGAGGTCGCGGAAGCGGCAAAAATCCTGGAAAATACGTATCGCGCGGTGAATATCGCGATGGTTAACGAACTGAAAATGCTCTACGACAAGATGGGGATCGATGTCTGGGAAGTGATCGATGCCGCCAAAACAAAACCCTTCGGTTTCCAAGCCTTTTATCCAGGGCCGGGACTCGGCGGACATTGCATTCCGATTGACCCGTTCTATTTGACCTGGCTGGCACGCAAATGGGGTGAGCAAACCCGGTTCATCGAACTGGCAGGGGAAATCAATACCCACATGCCCAATTATGTGATCAGCCAACTCGCAGAATTCCTGAATGACGCCGGGAAGCCCATCAAGGGAAGCAAGATCGCGATCCTGGGTGCTGCTTATAAAAAAGATGTCGACGACCCGCGAGAAAGCCCTTCCTTCGAACTGATGAAGTTGCTGCTGAAACGAGGCGCCGTCCTCAGTTACAACGACCCGCACGTCCCGACTCTCCCCAAAATGCGACACTATCCGGGCCTCCCCGAGATGGATAGCCAGCCTTTGACCGCTGAATATCTCGCCGCTCAGGATTGTGTCCTGATCTCGACCGATCACACCGCCTACGATATGAAGTTCATCGTGAAACATAGTCGGATGGTGCTGGATACCCGCAATGCCACCAAGAACGTTACCGAGGGACGCGAAAGGATCTTCAAGGCCTGAGGTGACTCTTCAATGCCTGAGATCAAAACGCCACGTAGGATCAACCCGCCGTGTGGGATCGGAATCCAATTTTCAAGCCGATGCATGCAGTGATCACGTATACCGGTACAAACGCGGAACCGGAATTGGAAACGACAAATGGCGGTGTCCCTGAAAACTGAAAACTGATTAAAATCATCCACGGATCGGAGTCTCTCACAAGATGTCGACATCGCAACAGCAGTCCTGGGTTGATTACTATCATCGGATTTACGCCAACGAAACCACTTGGCTGGACTATTCCAACGCCCATGTTCAAGGACAGACATTCGGGATTGCCATCGAAGCCGCAGGCCCGCTGGGTGGAAAACGGTGCCTGGATATCGGGTGTGGTCGGGGGCAATTGTCACTGGCGGTCGCAGCCCTGCAGGCAACCGAAGTGGTCGGCGTCGATATTATTGCCGAATCGATCAACGCTTGCCGCTCACGGTATCCCCACGTCCGCTGGGAAGTGGGCAGCCCCGAGGATCCCGACTTCTGCCAATCGATTGGTCAGTTCGATGTAATCTTTATCATTGAGCTGTTGCAGCTGGTTGACTGGCGAAAAACGCTGCAAATCCTCTGGGATCAGATCAGCCCTGGCGGACGAATCGTGGCGATCGTACCGAACAAGGATAACCCGATCGTGCAAAAGACGATTGCTCGTTTCGCCGGAAGCTACGTTGCTCCGAATCCGACCGAGTTAACCGAACTGGTCGCACAGTTTCCCAATGTCGAATGCTGGGCATACCGTGGCATGGATTTTCAGCAAGATCAACGGATTGTCCCCTACGTGACATCTCCGTGGACCAGCAGTCTCATCAACGACTTTGCCTCGAATCGTTTGGTGATTGTGATCCAAAAGCAGGGTCTCGCTGCCGAGAAAGCATCATCCTGAGCGGAATTCGTGCATCACCGGCGATTCCAGCCCCACCGCAATCCGGATGAACTTGGCTTGTTTTCTGGTCAGGTTGCCCGCACGTTGCCATACATTTCAATATGTCGCCGTGGGCAAAATCGATAACCAATTTGTTCCGCCAACGGGGCGAGCCACACCCCCTTGGCGGCAAGTTCTTCCTGGCGGATCCCCTGTGGCATGAGCCAGACTTGATTCGGGGCAATCTCGGGAAAGCCCCGCAAATACTGCACAATCTCATCGAGATCCGCTGGTTGGTCGACAACAAACTTCAGCTGGCAAGGGGAGGCCTGTAGCATTTGCCTGATGACATCAGGTCGATTCCGATCCCGCTCATGCCGCTGCTCCCACCGATTCAGTCCGATCGGAGCAGAATTGGAAAGTTTCGGACTGATCGACATCAGATCCGCCTCGACGGGACGAAAGACGGTTCCTGCCGTTTCGATGGTGACAATGCGCCGCTGCTGACGTAATGCGTGAGCGAGCGGCAACAGATCGGGCTGCAGTAACGGCTCACCACCAGTCAAGACGACATGCAGGCAGTCGAATTCGAGCACCTCTTGCAAGACATCCTGCCAGTCTCGCTGTAACCCCTCCGCCTTAAAGGAAGTGTAAGGGGTGTCGCAGAACCAGCAGCGCAAGTTACAACCTGTAGTCCGTACAAATACCGACGGCGTCCCCGAGAACTCGCCTTCTCCCTGCACGGAATGAAAAATTTCTGCAATGCGCACGTTCGATATCGCTCAAATCAGTCGGGGCAAATCGACAGCAAACAAGACCGCTCGACCAACAATCCCCCAGCAAGGCTACCATCTTCGCCGGTTGCTCGTCCAAACGAAAGTCCGCAGTCGCGTATCTGCCAAAACAGCCAGCAAAAACGTTCCGTAAAAACGGCCAGCGAAAACGGCTAGGGCAAGAGCTCTGACTCATTTCCGCCAGTGGTCACCACCACCGATCACGTCTATGCTTCTGGAAGCGGATCAAGGTCTGTCAGGAACGGTACAACAATCCTGCGGGTGCCCGCTCAGAGGTTTGCAAAAACGGGGCCTCTGTTGATGACGGGAATGCTGACAGGCGGAAATGCCGACAAAGGAAGCAAACGATGGCGGGGATTGCGATTATTGGAGCGACGGGGACAATTGGCAGCACGCTGGCCAGACGTCTCGTAAAACAGGGCCGCAGCCTCTTGCTCGTCGGTCGAGATACAGAGAAACTGACCGAATTATCCCATGAAATCAACCAGCCATTTGTGGCCGTCGACCTCCGCAATTCACAAGCACTGGAAGAGGTCTTGCGTGAGTATTCGGTAACACTCGATGGCTTTGATGGTCTCGTCAACTGTGTCGGCTCTTTACTGTTAAAGCCAGCCCATTCCACCTCTGATGACGAATTTCGCGAAGTCCTCGAAACCAATCTGTTCACCGCTTTCGCTACTGTCAGGGCCGGGGCCAAACTGCTGCGTGAGCGAGGTGGTTCGATCGTGCTGCTCGCTTCAGCCGCTGCCGAGATTGGTATTCAAAATCATGAGGCGATCGCCGCAGCCAAAGCGGGCGTGATCGGGCTCGGGCGATCCGCCGCGGCCACCTATGCCAACGACCAAATTCGAATTAACGTCGTCAGTCCGGGGTTGATCCGAACCGAGATGACACGCAGAATCTGGGAAAACCCGGCGGGTGCCAAGGGATCGATCGATCTTCACGCCTTGGGCCGATTGGGTGAGCCCGAACAGGTCGCATCTCTGATTGCCTGGCTGCTTGATGCGGAAAACAATTGGATCACCGGCCAAGTGATTGGTGTCGATGGCGGCTTAGGGCATGTTCTTCCCCGCCGCCGGGCTTCATCATGACCGACGGGGAAAACGAGTCTGTAGACGCAGGTCTCCCGCAAGGCGATCAAATCTCGATTGCGCGTCCGGAAACAGAAGGCTTCCCACACCTATCCCCCGGCATGTTCCCCCGCATGACGGCCGAACTCATCTCGGTGTTCCAGTCGGTCTCGCAGTTGTATCCGCTGGCAATCGCGATCGCGGGGTTGCTTACGTCGAGCGGTCTGCTGCACCTGTTGGCGTGGTTGGGGACCGGAACCGCGTGGGAGGGACCACTCTCGTTACGCAAGCCGGCACTGTTCGGGATCTCGGGAGGTCTCACGGTCTGGTCAATCGCCTGGGTCTTGCCCCGACTGCATCCCCTCCGGTTTGATCGGCTGCTGGCTAACAGTATGGCCATCGGGCTGCTCTTGGAAGTCGGGTTGATTACTGGACAACAGTGGCGCGGTCAGGCTTCTCACTTTAATCGCACCACACCCCTGGATGCCTCGGTGGAAGCGTTCATGCTGGCCCTCATTTCTTTCGTGACAGCCGGAATTCTTGTTCTCGCCGTACGTTCGATCCGGCTTCCAGCCCAGCCTGCGGAAACCCGCATCGCAATTCGAGGGGGACTCTGGCTGCTGGTCGTCTCGTGCGGCCTCGGCTTTGCCGCCCACGCACTGGGTGAATGGAACGTTGCCGCAGGTCATTCCCCTTCGATCTTGAGGCCGGCGGGAGTTCTGAAATATCCGCACGGTGCCGCGCTGCATGCGATTCAATGGCTACCGCTGCTGGCTTGGGGACTACGACAATTCCGTATTCGCAGTGCGGTAAGTCTCATGATTTATGCCCTGATGGCGCAAATCCTGTTTCTGACCGCGGCGCTCTGGCAAACAACCCAGGGACGTGATCGATTCGACCTGGACCTGATGGGGGGGAGCTTGCTGGCGGCGGCCGGTTTGCTGGTACTCACCCCCCTGATCATGATCTTCTGCACAAACGCCTCTCGGTTTGCCACCACAAGAGGGAAGCAAACTGCAGGGAAGCGTGCTTAAAAAGCGGATCTAAGCAGACATCGCTTGCTTCACCAGTTGTTCGAGATAACTGGCAACATGGTCGAGTCCCATTTCGGTGGTATCGATCACGACCGCATCCGCAGCCGGCTGCAGGGGTGAACATGCTCGTGTTTCATCGCGTAGGTCGCGCAGGTTTTGTTGTTCGAGCAATTCTTCAAACGAGATCAACTCCCCCTTCGCTTCCAGTTCCCGTTGCCGCCGCAGCGTCCGTTCTTCTGCCGACGCCGTCAGAAAAAACTTGCAGCGGGCGGTAGGAAAGACCGTCGTCCCCTGATCGCGTCCCTCCGTCACCAGATTGGCTCCCTCGCCAATTTTTCGCTGCAATTCGACAAGTCGCCGCCGAACCGCCGAATTGGCCGCAATGATCGAGGCCGAGCAGGTCACTTCCTGATCCCGAATCGATTCCGTCACATCATCAGCCCCTAGCAGCAGCCGATCGTCAGCAAACGAGATTTCCAAAGCATACGCAACCTCGGCCACCGCCGGCCCATC
The DNA here is from genome assembly GCA_945869955.1 of Schlesneria paludicola DSM 18645. Taxonomy (GTDB): domain Bacteria; phylum Planctomycetota; class Planctomycetia; order Planctomycetales; family Planctomycetaceae; genus Schlesneria; species Schlesneria paludicola_B. Next base: position 6 of record CAMBQP010000078.1, on the reverse strand, counting down.
CGCCAG
>CAMBQP010000077.1 GCA_945869955.1 Schlesneria paludicola DSM 18645 | reverse complement strand
TGATTACGTTCCCTGTTTTTTCTGGATTTTAGCCCAGTCGTCCTTGAGGGTAACCGTTCGGTTGAAAACCAGTTTTTCGGCAGTCGAGTCTTTATCAACACAAAAATAGCCGATCCGCTCGAACTGGCATCGGTCGCCAGGTTGGGCCGTGGTCAGTGATCGTTCGAGTTTCGCTGCGGGAACTACCACCAACGAGCGAGGATTCAGATAGGTTCTCCAGTCCTCCCCTTCCGGGATTTCGGCCACGTTAGTAATCGAGAACAGGTGGTCATAAAGGCGAACCTCGGCACTCACCGCATGTTTCGCCGAAACCCAGTGGATCGTCGACTTCACTTTACGTCCATCCGGTGGGTTTCCGCCCCGCGTCAGTGGATCGTAGGTGCAGTGGAGTTCTGTTACGTCCCCGGTGACCGGGTCTTTTACCACACTTTGACAGGTGACCAAATATCCCCACCTTAATCGAACTTCTCGGCCCGGTGACATGCGGAAAAACTGTTTCGCCGGGACTTCCATAAAATCGTCCCGCTCGATGTAGAGCTCTTTCGAGAACGGAACAAGTCGCGTACCAGCGGATTCGTCCTCGGGGTTATTCACCGCTTCCAATTCTTCGACCAGGTCCTCGGGATAATTATCGATCACGACCTTGATCGGATTGATCACGGCCATCACCCGGTTGGAACGTTTATTCAAGTCCGAGCGAACCGCATTTTCGAGGACCACAATCTCGGTCAGGCCGTTAAACTTGGTGACACCGATCTCGTCACAAAAGGCCCGCATCGCCTCGGGGGTATATCCACGTCGACGAATGCCAGCAATCGTCGGCATCCGCGGATCATCCCAGCCCGAAACCGACTGGGTCTCGACCAATTCCAGCAGCTTTCGCTTGCTCATCATCATGTGCGTCAGATTCAGCCGGGCGAATTCGATCTGCTGCGGGTGATACAGATCCAGCACCTCGATCAGCCAATCATAAAGGGGACGATGATTTTCAAATTCCAGGGTACAGATCGAATGCGTGATCCGTTCGAGTGAATCACTGTAGCCATGGGTAAAATCGTAGAGCGGATAAATACACCAGGTATTTCCGGTCCGGTGATGTTCCGCATGACGGATGCGGTAAAGGAGCGGATCGCGCATGTTCACGTTCTTATGAGCCAAGTCGATCTTGGCTCGCAGCACATGGGCCCCATCGGGAAATTCTCCGCCGCGCATCCGGTGGAAGAGATCGAGGTTCTCGGCGACAGTACGATTGCGATAGGGGCCCGGCGTGCCGGGTTCGGTCAACGATCCACGCAACCGACGAATTTCTTCCGTTGACGAACTATCAACGTACGCCAGTCCCCTTTCAATCAGGGTCACGGCATACTGATAGATCGTCTCGAAATAGTCGGATGCGTAGAACAGATTGTCCCAGTGAAATCCAAGCCAGCGGACATCTTCCTGAATCGAATCGACGTACTCGACATCTTCTTTCGCTGGATTCGTGTCGTCGAAACGGAGATTGCATTGGCCGCCATATTTTTTGGCCAAGCCGAAATTCAAGCAGATCGATTTCGCGTGACCGATATGCAGATAACCGTTCGGCTCGGGGGGAAACCGTGTATGGACTCGACCATCAAACCGCCCCGACACATTGTCAGCATCGATGAGTTCACGGATAAAGTTCGAAGCAGAGTTTGAGGAGGGAGTCTCTTCCGGGGACATGACAATTCGTTTCTTCTGCAGAGCGACAATCCCGAGGAGGCAAGCCGTCTTCCTGGAAACTGTCGCCGAGTGAGTAAATAACAGACAACAACCAGACCACTTGTAGCCGGATTGACTTGAGGTCGTCAATTGGCGATCAGCAGGATCGGTGATAGATCAATCTGGATTACGCCACCATTCGTTCGATTCCATTTTTCTGAACCAATCGCTGAAGTCCCATCCAGACACGTTCCACATCCAATTCCCGAAAGCAAGCCAGGTGCCCTGCACCATGATGGGGGCAGGTCTTGTGATAGCCTGCCGCACAAGAAACCGTTGTGGAAACCATTTCATGTTGATCACCGGGTGGACCCGAGCGAATGGCGGAAGTGCAGGTGAAGAGACCAAGCGTCGGCGCACCCAATCCTGCCGCCAGATGCATGGGCCCGGAATCGTTACTGATCGCAAAATCGACCCGACTCAGCAATGCCGCAAGTTGCTTGAGCGTCGATTCGCCCGCCAAGTTGACGACGTGCCGGGGGACAGGAAAATCACTCGTTGAATTCAATAACCGGCTTAACTGATCGGCATCGGGACGTTCCGCCTTGCTTCCCAAAATCAGCAGACTCCCCCCCCAGGTACGGCAGGCGCGACGCATTAATTCGGCAAACTTTTCGACCGGCCACCGTTTGGTCTCCCAGCGGGCACCCGGATGAACAGCAAACAGGGGACGAGGAAGCCGCTGTAGTTGCTGTTCGACCCAAGTCTGATCAGCGGAGGAAGTGGCAATGAAAGTGTCGCGGGCCTGAGAACCGAGACCAAGGACTTCGGCAACTTGCCAATACCGGGTATGGGCAGGCATGTCACGAATCGTGTTGGGGATCACTGAGTTGAGCGTCAGGTGCGATCCTTCTCGAGCCGTCTGTAAGCCGACCCGAACCTGGGCACCGGTGGCGATCGTCATCACCCCTGATCGCAACAGTCCCTGCAGATCCAGCACAAAATCAAACCGACGCTGCCGCAGGGTTTTGAGCAGCCCTACCCAGGCTTTCCAGCCACCACGCCGGTCAAACGGAATCGATTCCTCCAGGGCGGGGTGCCCATCAACGAGGTCCCGCAATTCGCGATTGATGACCCACGAAATTTTTGCATCGGGAAATTTCTGTTTCAACACATTCAACAAGGGCAAGGTTTGCACAACATCGCCGAGAGCACTCGGTTTGATGAGGCAAATCCGCTGCGGTTGAAGCTGACTCAGTTCTGTAGGGGCAAACCGCCGGAACATCCGTTTTCCTGCGTAAGGTGTTGAAAACCATTTCGTTCGATCTTCGTTCACTTTCGATCTTAGCTCTGTTCAGGGAACTTCGACAAGAGGAATCGGCTGGCTACAGTGTCCAACGGGGCTTTCGATCGGTCAGAACCCCTGATCGGCCGATGACTACGGCTGGGTTTCCTCGTCCAGGAGCGTCAGTGTGATCCGACGAACTTCCATGACCGACTTCTGCGGAATTTCCAAAGCCCGCAAGATCAGAGGAGCCTCGCCCTTCGTCAGGGAGATGACCCCCAGCTTCAGCGGTCGAAACGCTTTCATGGTGGACTCGCCCCGTGGTCGCGGCAAGGTGTCCTGATTCGAGTACAAAGGGGGATCCCAACCGGGGGTCACAGAGCCTGTGACACGTCCCCGTCCGCAAGTCAGCTCAATCAGCGATCCCGCATCCGCTTCAGGACAGGTATACTCGACCACGACGTCATAGCGACCGGTTGCCTGGACCTTGAGTCGCCAGACCATGCTGTCATCGGGTTTCGTCCAGTTCACAAAGTAGGACGAGTTGGGAGCCGAAGCACTCCGTTTGACACCCCCTCGCGGTTCGCCATCACGGGCCGGTAGCAGGGTGAGGGGAAATTCAGGGAAGCCGACGGGAATGGGGCGTGGATCGACCGGGTATACTCGCTCTGCGATCACACCGGTGACAGGGTCCGGCGCATCGGGTTTTGGCTTCACGGGGGCCGCAAGTGGTGCGGAATTCCCTGACATTTCCAGCCGCCATGCCTGAACCTGCCGGGACAAGTGGTCGGCGAGATCCGGCTTTTGGTCATTGATCGGTACGGACTGGCCTGGGTCGGCCACCATGTCGAATAATTGTCCCGCATCATCCAGCCGATACTGCTGAGTCCGCACGCTGATTTTCCCTCCCCAGGTTGAAAAAATCATCCGATCAGACCACTCGATCGGTTCCGGTTGCAGCAGGAGCAGGCTGAGATCACGTCCATCCAGGGGGAGCTGACCCACCCGAGGGATCTCGGCAAGATTGAGGAGGGTGGGGAGCAGATCGATTGCGCCGGCGATTTGCGTGACCCTCTTTCCGGCGGGGAACCGAGCGGGCCAGCGGAGGTAACAGACACTCCGTACACCCCCTTCATCCGTGGTCCCCTTTTTGCCCTTCATCCCCCCATTCCAGCGCCACGAACTCGGGCCGTTATCGGAAAAATAGAGGACGATAGTGTTTTCTTCGAGTTTCAGGTCTTTGAGTTTGTTCAAGACACGACCCACGTTGGCATCCTGATTTTCCATCATGGCGAGGGCACATCGGGTATGTTCAAGCGACTCGCTCGCCGATTCGGTGGCGCGCTGTTCGAGGGGTCGGTCTTTGAATCGTTCCCAATCCTGTGCTGGAACGGCCCAGGGAGAATGGGGGGTGGTAAAAGGGACATAGCAGAGAAAACGTTGGTGCTGATGAACCTCGATGAATTGCAGTGCGCGATCGGTGCAAGCGTCGACAATATAGCCTTGCGATCGGATCATGCGACCGTTTTCTTCGAGTTCGGCGTCGAAGTATTCTCCCCAATGCCCCTCGGAATACCCCACGAACTGATCGAAGCCCCGGGCCATGGGGTGATAGGGCCATTGCGTTCCATTGTGCCACTTGCCGAAAGCACCGGTCGCATAACCAGCACTTTGACAGGCGTCGGCCAGCGTCTTTTCCACCAGATCCAGTCGCTCTTGTCCGGTGGAAACGCCGCGCACACCCCCGCGCGGATGGTAGCGTCCTGTGAGAAATTCGGCTCGCGTTGGCGCACAAACCGGGCAGACATAAAAACGATCCAGCGAAATCCCCTGTTGGGCGAGAGAATCAATCTGGGGTGTGGCGACTTGTCGATTACCCGAATGGCTATAGTCACCCCAGCCAGCATCATCAGCGAGAAAAATCACGATATTCGGCCGCGAGGCTCCCTCGCAATGGCCAAAACAGATCAACACCAGCATCAACAGTGCGGTGACAAGTTTAAAGCGGCTCGATAACAAAGTCTTGCATACCGGTTCGGTGATCATCGTTGATTCCTCGGGAGATTTGAGCCAAAAGTACCACCATCGCGGGGAAATCATGGTGGAATGTTCCGGCGATCAGCGAGCCCAACACCTTAACTTGTGTGGAGCCCGTTCGCGACACCGAGGGGTCTCGCGAGAGAGAAGACGAGGCGGGATCGGGGTTTTTCAGGTCGCAAGAAGTTTTCTAAGCACTGGAAGTCCGGAGTTACTCGCGACATAATTCCAAGACATCTTGTCTGCGGGGAACGTGGTGTTGCAGAAGACGGCGTCACCGGGGCTGCTGTCGGTGCTTTTCCCCCTGTGACAAGGTTTCTTTCAGGCCGGATGCGGTAAACCAGGTGAAGATCATGAACAGTCTGATTCGAGTCTGCCGATTTTTCAGCTTATTGCTACTGTTGCCGTCACTGGCTTGGGGGATGGACCAGATCCCCTCGAACCCGCCGGTGCCAATGGAACCGGTCGAGTTTATTGATGTCGCCCGACCCAGGCCGAATGATCCCGCCAATCGCCGTGTCGCCCCGGCCATCCCGACCGGATGGGGATTCGCCCTTTTTTCCCCGGACAGTCAATCAGTGGCAACGGTCTCGGTGGCAGATGGAGCAGAATCGAAGGGAGAGGTGCTGGTGTGGAATGTGGCGGATCTGAAACCGGGCTCCCGTTTTGAATCTCCCCACCGCATCGCCGTGGTGGGAATTTCCCCCGAGGGAAAACGGATCGCGATCGGCCCTCAGGGACCACAGTCTGGCCTCCCGATCATCGACCTGACCACGGGTCAGATGGCACAAACGCTACCCGGCCCCGTGGCGCGGACAAATCTTGTGGTCTGGTCTCCCGATGGAAAACAGCTAGTCCTCGGCAGCAGTACCGACAAGACGATCCGTGTCTGGAATGTCGCAGAAAAGAAATTCATCAAGGCGTATGAACCCGATGCGGCGCGACTGCTGGCGATTGGTTTCGCAAAATCGGGTTCGTTATTGGCCGCAGGCGTTCCCGCGAAGGATCGCGAGGGATTGGTGATCTTTGATGTGGTGGCCGGGCAGGTCCTCAAGACGCTGAAAGGTCACAAAGAACTGATTGAAACGGCAACGTTTTCCGGGGATGCCTCTCGGTTAGCTTCCGCCGGGTGGGATGCTTCCATCCGGGTCTGGGATATCGAGACCTCGAAAGAAACGGCGGTCATGAAGGGCCATAAAAAAGGGATTCGCTCGCTGAGCATGTCGACAAACGGCAACCGATTAATTTCGTCGAACGAGCGGGAACTCAAGCTCTGGAACGGCGAAAAGCAGGAACTTCTGGGAGATCTTGGTGATGAGAACGCAGGAGCCAAATTCGTCGCGATGTCACCGGATGGTGCCTGGGCCGTGTCGATCGCCCGCGACGGCACCGCTCGACTTTGGGATGTCGAAAAAAAACAGATCAAGGGAATCCTCGATCGTGACCCCGTCGCGATGACTGCGGCCCAAGCCGCCACCACGTCCCCAGCAGTCGCCGACCCTGCCTCGCCCGCTGCGGGAGAGGCCCCCGAGCCTGAAGCGATTCAGTCGCTGGCCTATTCACGTGATGGCAAGTGGATTGCGCTGGCACGTGAAGATGGTCGAATCTCGATTCGCCATGCGGCCAATGGCAAGGTTGCGCGGGAACTGGATGGGTTTCTCGATGTGGCCTCGTGCGTCACATTTAGCCAGGACAGCCAGCGTATCGCGGCAGGAAGTTTCGATAAAACGATCCGGGTCTGGAATGTGACGACCGGGGACTTGCTGGCCGAGCTCAAAGGCCACACCAATTGGGTCTTCGCAGTCGCCTTCTCACCAGATGGTCTGACATTGGCCTCGGGAGGCTACGACAAAACTGTCAAGCTCTGGAATCTCGCGGATGCAAAAGAGACCACAACATTGCTGGGCCATACTGCCGGCGTGAGATCGGTGGCGTTCGCAGCGGGGAGGGACCAGCTGATTTCCGGGAGTGCCGATCGCACGGCGATTGTATGGAATCTGGCGGATGGTGAGCCGCTGGCGAAGTTGAAGGGACACACGGCAGCGGTGCGAGCAATCGCCATTTCTCCCGACGGGGCGACCGTGGCGACGGCGAGTGAAGATGCAACGATCAAACTTTGGCAGACAGCCGACTGGACGGAACGGATTTCCATTGCAGGGCCTGAGGGGGTGATGTTCTGGTGTCTGGCCTTTTCTCCTGCCGGTCGGACGCTGGCTGCTGGCGCGTTTGATGGGACGGTGAAGTTATACGATCCAAGTGATGGTCGGGAACGACAATCGTTACGGGGTCCCACCGAAGCGATTACTGCTGTCGCATTCGCCCCGGATACGCACGAAATCGTTGCCGGAAGTGTTGATAAATCGTTGCGACGCTGGAAAGCAGCCGGGGTCGCCACTTCGGTGGCAGTCACTGGGACCGCTCCTGCAGCCGCCTCGACAGAGAGGCCGGTCAGCCCGAATCCCGACAAACCCGCCGAATTAAACGCAGCCGAAGCGATCACCGCGTTCCAAGGACGTACTCTGCAGATTGAAGAACCGATTTCCAGTCTGACATTCAATCAAGAGGGGACACGACTTGTCGTCGGCGGAGGCGCATATCGAGCGGCGGGTTCGCTGCAGCTTTGGAATGTGACGGACCTTCAGGTGATTTGGAAAAGTCGCACGTTCCGCTTTGGAATCCCTGCGGTCGCCATCTCACCCGATGAAAAGCAGATCGCAATGGGAACATTTGCCGATCATTTTTTGCGGCTCTTCGCGGTCGATACCGGTGAGCAGTCAAAAGAGGTTCGCGGGCATCGCGGTAAGATCCACGCTATGGCCTGGTCTCCCGATGGCAAACGGTTTGCGACCGCTTCATTGGATCGTGAGATCAAGCTCTGGGACGCTGCGACGTACAAGGAAATCAAAACACTGGTTGGGCATACTGATTTTGTTTTTTCCATCGCATTCTCGTCCGACGGGAAGCGACTGCTCAGTGGCAGTGCCGATCGCACAGCGCGACTTTGGGATCTGAATTCAGGGCTGGAAGTGTTTCAGTTGACCGGGCATCAGGGGGGGATTCAACAAGCGGTATTTGCCAAAGATGAATCCCTCATTGCGTGTGCCAGCAGCGATGGAACGGCACGGATCTACGAAGGGAGTACGGGCCATTTTTTGCTGACCTTGCGTGGTCATCAGAACAAGCTGGAATGCATCGCTTTTTCACCGAATGGACAACTGATTGTCACCGGATCGTCAGACAAGACGCTTCGTTTCTGGAATCCGGCGAGCGGAACCGAGTTGCTGAAGTTGACACAAATGGGAATTGTTCGCGCGGTCGGATTTACACCGGATGGGAAATACCTGGCGTCCGGGGGTGACGACAAGACGGTGAAATTGTGGGATGTCCCCCTCATCGAGAGCATCGCCCTCATAACACCGGTTCATTGAGTTTCAGGTTCAAGTTACCGAAGCTGGTGACAGATCCTGTGTTGAAATCCAGCCGAAAAAGAGATCGAGTCGAAAATGAGATTCAGGGTGCCGTACAGACTCACTCGGCTAGGCCGCTCGGCGAATCGTCCCTGTCGGTTTTGCATGATTGGGACAGCACGCCCCCTGATCGGTCATCATTCCACGTCGAGCCAAGTCACACCAGAAGGCTCGACCTTGTTTCATAGACCTCAGTTGGAAAGTGACGGTGAAGTAGTTCTGGTGTGACCGAAGTCCCCACAACCAGTCCCAACTCGCTCGATCAAAAAACGATTCGGGGTAATTGTCCAGTTGGAAGTCGCCGGGAAAACAGGCGAGATGCCGTTTCCAGCAACTGGACTGATGTCCATCGCCATGTTCTGAATTTCGATCCTGTTTGTCGATAAAAACCAGGTCCCCATCCGGTTTGAGAGCCGCCAAAAGATTGGCTGTTGCGGTACGTGCACCGAGATCCAGCAGGCTGTTCTGATAAATCGCGACATTTTGTACGAGGATCAAATCGAAGTCCTCGACAGGCATGCCCGCTGAGACGCCGAGTTGACCATGATGAAAATCAAATAAGGGAAATCGTTGCCGTGCATTCAGGATGGCATCCTCATCTTCATCCACTCCCTCGACGCAATAACCGAGATTACCAAGGTAGGCCACGAAGTCGCCCCGACCACAACCGACAACGAGCACCCGACCACCCAGATGAACTTTCCGACCGACAAGAATCTGCCTTAACATGCGAGTTGGCAGTGGTTGATCTTCGAACTCAGCATCCTGATCGAGGGGAAGATGTAAGTGAACCATGAATACCGCCTCCTGAAATAGACAATCTAGGTTGCATTCAGACGGGCTGCCAGGAAATCCCTGTTCGCCTCGTTTGCCGGTCGGTTGAACTGTCAGCGTTCTGATTTTTATGAAGTGGGTCGGTTGGTATAAGTTGATCCGGGAAATTGGTCAAGACCGATCAACGTGAGTTGAAATGAAATCACTCGTCGCCCCCGGATCGTTGGTGTCATGTCGATGAAAGGGTGATCTGCCAGGTGATGGGTCTGAAGCAAAAGTGTCTCGAGCGAGAGTCCGCAGTAAACCAATCCGTGGGCTGCTGGATCACGACTCACCAGCTCAAATAATTCGATCGCCCGTCTGGCATGGCGTTGAACACCGGAAATTTGCCCCTCACGAACTTTCACACCCGCTGCGGCTAACTTGATCAACCCTTTCAGAAAGCTGGCCAGCAAACCCGTTCGACCTGCGATAATCCATAATCCCTCCCAAGCTTCGTGTGCTTCCCAGTAATATCCGGAATTAAACAGATCGAGGCCGATTAAAAATGGGATCGAGGCGGTGGGATCCAGCGGATTCAGTGCGGACGGAATTTCAGCAGGGTTGCCAAAGTGATGACCACGCGAGTCGGTCACGGGATGGGGGTGTTTCCCAGGGACAAAAGCATAAGCGGGAAACGGAATTTGCGGTGCATAGCGTAGATATTGCATCTGTTGTTGACGACCTCGTTTGCGTTGCCCTCAATACACCACTCGCTACAGACTCCGTCTGGAATAGAGTTTAGGTAGTTTGCGATGATTCCGTAACCAATAAAAGCGGGTTTGCCCTCGAAGATTCTGCTCCGCCATTTGACATGATGCACTTCATGATGCAGGATCTCTTGAGTGGTTTGTTTCGATCGGGATGGAAATCAGCATTTTTTCGCGGGAGCAGTCTTGTGCGAGAAGAAAAATCGACGCAACGACTTCGGCGACTGAGACGGATTCAGGCGCAAGAGATACCGTCTCTGTCGTCAACATGGGACCGGGTTGACCTGATGGGGTCACAGTCAGAATCTCTGGAAATGGATCCACAGCGCCAGCGTCTGTTCGTGGAATGTGGTGGCCGATCGGCCACCACATTACGATTTTTGTTTTCTGACGCACCCCCTGTGACGGTGGTGATGGATCGTCCGAATTTTCTAATTGGAAGTGCTCCGAATTGCGATCTGGTTTTCAGTCATGCCGAGATCCAGCCGCACCATGCCCTCTTACAATGGATCAACGGCGCGCTTTTCTATTGCGATTTGACTTCCGCGTCTTCCAACGACCCGAATTCCCATGGCCCGAATTCCCATGGGGGGACGCGACCGCAATCCGCAGAGGGGGTGTGGGTGCGGCATGAACCTGTTTGCGTCGGCCCGTATCAATTGCTTGTCGAAGCCGACGAGATGTCCCCCCCGCCCGAGGATTCGCCGCTGGTTCGTTCGCCCCGACTTGCCAACGAATTGCCTCAAATTGCCCTGCAATTCCAAGGGGTGGCTCAAAGTGAAAATCAATGGCCTGTCGATCGCATTTTGACCGTGATTGGCCGCGGTTCACAGTGCCGCCTTCGTTTGAATCACGAGAGCATCCCCCAGGTTCTCTCGTGTTTACTCAGAACACCCACAAGTTGCTGGATAATCGATATCGCAGGAGCGGGGACGACAACAGTCAATGGCCGTCCCGTGACAATTTCACCGATCGATATCGGTGACATTCTGCAATTGGGAACGTTTCCCGTCGACGTAATCGCCACCGCTTTTCCGCAAACTCAGATTGTCAACTCGCCAAAAAGCGATCCCGAATCCGACTCTGATTCTGGCACCGATTCCGCCCCGATGTCAGGCGAAGGGGAACTTCATTCCATTTTGCCGGGTTGTCGACCTCCATCGTCACGATTGAGATCGCAATGGAATCGGTCGGGGATGATCCCAGCCAAATCCAATCAAATCCTCGAGGCAAGTCACGTCGCAGAGACGGGAACAGGAACAGAGGCAGAGACAGAAATCCCCTGGAACCACCAGGCAGCGGTCACCACTCGGGAACGTCCCGATTCCGGTCTGGACGATTCCGAACCCGTATGGAGTTCGTTAACGGATGAACTGGCCAAGCCCTTTTTGCAATCCGTCAATCACTCGTTCCCTTCGGCAGAAATCGATCCGGGCCTCACCAAACCCCACACATCGCGCGAGTTGTCCCAACGTGAACAGCAAAAACGTGACCTGCCCCAAGAGGTTGTCGAATTCCTTCGTTCACAGCAGGCTCAACTGGATGCTCTGAAATCGCAAATCGACCAAATCCGGGTCAGCATCGAAAAGGCCCCGAGGCGATTAACCTCGGGACATATGCAAAACCTGCTGGAACGATCGATGTCAGAAACATTGCAAACACACCATTCGATGAGCTTGTCATTGGCGAAGCTCATCGAATTGATTTCAATCGAGTGACCACCGGCAGGTGATCAGGTTCGCAGTGTTGCCGATAACTGGCTGGTACAGGCGACAATCACCGCTTGCTGTGCCGTTTCGATCTCGTCACTCGTTAGAGTTCGGTCGGCACGATAGGTGAGTGTCACCACATACGACTTTTTCCCTTCCGGGATCTGTTTCCCACGATACTGACCACCAAATGAGACCGTTTCCAGCAGGGGTCCCCCGGCTTGTCGGGCGATTTGTTCCACCGCTGACCATTCGACCGGTTCATCCAGGACAAAGTTCAAGTCGCGAATTGCAGCCTGATGTGTCGGCAACTCTTGGAATGTTGGGACCAGGTTGGCATGCGATTCCAAAATCGCAAGATCCAGTTCGCAGACCGTTACCGCATCACGCAAACCAAGTTGATCGGTCACCAGGCGATCGAGTTCGCCAAGACAACCCCACAGCGAACCGTTCAGCAGCACCTCGGCCCCCCGTCCGGGAACAAATTGTGGGTGATCCCAAGGGCGAACGACGACACTGGCACCGGGATTGACCCGCAGCGCGAGCTGTTCAACAACCCCTTTGAGTTCATGAAAAGCGCGGCCGCTGACGCAACTGACGACTCGCGGTTCGGCTTGTTTTTCCGGAATCGTTTTGTCTGCCGACAGATAAACGCGGGCGATTTCAAAAAGCTGTGCATGGAATTGGCCATGACGCTCATTTTCGCGACGCGATCCCAGCAGGCTCGGAATCAATGTTTGTCGTAATCGACTGAATTCGGGAAAGTCCGAATGCTCAATCGTCAGCGGCGGCAATTCGCCCCGGGGAATGAACAGCTTTCGCTCGGTTTCACTGACGAGCGAAACGGTCATCGCTTCATAAAAACCGGCTGCGATCAGTGTTTCTCGTACCCGATCACTGACCCGATCCTGGAATCGTTTTTTGCTGGCACACAGCGGAACCATGGCATCTGCGGGGATTTTGTCATACCCGTAAATTCGAATGACTTCTTCAATCAGATCGATTTCCCGCGTCAAATCGCGGCGGTTCGTCGGGATCGAAAACGTGGCCGAAGAATTGGCCTCTCGCTCCAGCGTCTTCAGGCCGAGTGCTTCGAGGATCCGGGTTGCCTCATCGGCGGGAACTTCGATACCCAGCACGCGGCGCAGTTGTGCAAAGCGGAGCTTCACCGGTTCCCCGTGAGCTGGTGGTAAAGTTCCCACAAAAATCGGCGCGTTAAGCAACTCGCCCCCCGCCAATTCCAGGATCAACTCGCAACATCGGCGACTGGCCCACTCGGGCCCCTGTGGATCCAGGGCTCGTTCAAAACGATAGGACGAATCGCTTCTCAGTTTCAGTTTGCGTGAGGTGTTGCGGATGGAAAGCGGCGAAAAAAGTGCCGCCTCGATCAGCACGTCCGTGGTCGCCGTCGAAATTTCCGTTTCGGCACCACCCATGATCCCGGCAATCGCAACGGGGTGATTCCCGTCGGCAATCACACACATCTCAGGAGAAAGTGCGTACTCTTTATGATCGATCGCCTGCAGTTTTTCGTTCGGCCGGGCTCGACGAACAACGATCTTTTTTCCCTGCAGTTTTTGCAGATCAAACGCATGCAATGGCTGGCCACATTCCATCAGCACGTAATTGGTAATGTCGACCAGATTATTGATCGAAGGGATACCGACTGTTTTCAACCGATTGACCAACCAGGCGGGACTGGGACCAACCTTGATTCCTCGAATCACCCGCGCATGATACTGAGAACAGAGATCGGGACACTCGATCGAAACCGAAGTCACCGCACCGGTTTCCGTGGCTCCCGCCTGCACCGACGCCGCCGGAACCTTGAGCGGTTTCTGGTACAAGACTGCGGCCTCGCGAGCAATTCCCAGATGCCCAAGACAATCAGAGCGATTACTGGTCACTTCGAAATCAATACACCAGTCGTCGTCGACCGCGTGAAACTCTTCCAGATTCAAGCCCGACATCGTCAGTCGATCGGAAAATTCCGCGACGGTCACATCCAGATCGACGTATTGTTGAAGCCAGTTCCAGCTGACGAGCATATCTTTTCACCAATTTCAGAGAGCAGAACGCTGACCAAGTCAGCGGTTTTGTCACGGACCGCGTTACCACCACCGCGTCAGTTTCCTGTCACACAGACCAGAGCCTGACTCGCCGTCGTTGCCAATTCCCTCGGCACACGATTCTCATGGCACCCTAATGTAGATCGCCAGCGTCATCGACGAAAGTCGCGCGGGGCGATTCCTCAAACAAGTGGTGCGGAAATTTCGAAGAGATCCAGGGCAGGTTGACGGTTGCAGAAAATGGTTGCCAGCCGCCCATACGTCACCTCGCCAACCGACATGGGGAGATAACGTGCCAATCCCGGTCCGGCGGTGATTTCCAGAATGGCCCCCAGATCGATATGCCGCAGCACATTATGATTGATCAAAATTCGGCCCAGCGGTGTCTGGCCGGCGATCACCTCATCCCGAACGGCTTCCGTGACATATTCGAGATGAAATCGGATGATTCCAAACTGAACCACGGATTCCGTTCCCTGTTTCAAAAGTTGAATTTTTCGCGCATATTCGGTCCCATTCAATTGGCGATCAAGCACACGCACGTCAACCGAACAGCGATGATGGGTTTCCATCGCCAGGGTCATGTGATGATCGTGGACGAGCATCGTTTTGTACGGCTCGGGTGTGATGGCCGACGGAATATGCTCGGCTCGCAGAAACAGCGTTTCAGGTTCGGGAAAGAGACGGGTCAGTGAAAGCAGTTCTTCATGTGGGTTCATCGCAGGAGAGATCTTTCAAAAATTCCGTCGTCGTAAAACTCGTCTCCGCTCCGATTTCTTAGAACAACCGAGTCTCGCCGTCAATTGGACGCTACCACAATCGACCTGAAATCCAGGAAACAGGAGGAAAAGATCGAGTACGACCTCGCGGTGTTAAGACCCGCAATTGCAGCCTCTGCTACTTCCGGTTTGCACTCGGTTTCTGCTGTACTCGCTGGTTGCACTCGCTTGCTGGAGGTGGCGAAATCCAGAATGGACATTGCGTTCATGCGGCCCGGCGCGACTCGGATCCGTTCAAACCTGCGGAAAGAAGGGAGGATTCGACAACCCGTTTTTTGCGGCGAAAATGGTTGAGAAAGTCGATCAGGCCGGGGGCCAGCCATTTCAAGTTCAACAAAAGATGTGCCATCAGCCCAACAATCGGCATCCGCTGATTGCGACGAATGGCCCGGATTGCACGAACCGCCACGCGATCGACTGTTGCACAGAGCCAGCGGGGAGGTTCCGGTGCGGACTTCCCCTCGCTCCCCGTGGCACACTCGCGATACAGATTGGTGGGAACGGGCCCTGGGCAAAGCGAGGTGACCCCCAAGCCCCGCCGTCCGTACTCGGCTCGCAATGATTCCGTGAAGCCAATCAAGCCAAATTTGCTGGTGTGATATGCGGCAAAACGCCCCCCCGCTACCAAACCCGAGATACTGCAGACGTTGAGGATATGCGCCTCGGGCTGTTCCAGCAGCATCGGAAGAAGTTCACGCGTGATCTGGATTGGTGCCAGCAGATTGATGGCCAGCAGCCAGTCCCACTGGGCCGCCGTCATCTTGTGCGTGGGACCATAAAAGGCGACCCCTGCATTGTTGACGAGGATCTCGATGGAATCCCATTGTTCCTGGAGCGAACTGACTGCAGCCGAAATTTCGTCCGAGTTTGTCAGATCAACCTGCTGGCCCGCCGCTTTGACTCCCAGCGAACGAATTTCGGCTATGACGGCATTCAAACCGGGCTCATTGACATCCCAAACAAAGACATCCGCCCCTTCACGAGCCAGTGCCAGTGCAATTCCATGCCCGATTCCCGACGCCGCACCAGTGACCAGTGCCCTTTTTCCACGAATCTGTTTCAAACCCAATTCCCTTAACGACAAGATTCGGTCGGCACAATCCGGTACACGCAATCAGGTACTAAGACAGCAACTTCAAGATCGCCAGTTTGACGTAGTCTTCCAAGTGGTTCCAATCGGTGATCATTTTCTGGACTTTTGGCGGCAGATTCTCAGGAATGGTCGGACCCTTGGGGGCATTAGGATTCGGGTCAGGTTTGACGGGTACGGGGTCCTCGCGCGGCGGGACAGTCCCAGGTCTTGGCTCCATGCCGTGTGGGTAATCAATCGGTCCTTCGGGCCCATGAACCGCGTTTGAGTAACACAACTGAATCGGTACGGTACCGCTGCCATCGGCCAACGAGACTTCTTTAAAAACCTGCAACAAATCTTTGGCTTCTGCAATCGGATAGTCGCCGATTTCCTGACCACTGTCAGAGGTCCAGCCAATCAGGCTCAATCCGCGCGGATCTGTCGCGGCATCGTCGACATCCGGGTCCGTACGGGCTTCCTGAAGCTCATGATAAAACGTCGCCACCACGTTTTTCCAGTTCTGATCGAAAACGGGAATCCCATTGGCTCCCCCATTCGGCAATCGTTCCGAGAAGACACCGACGGAGTAATAAATGGTCTTGCCATCAATATGGGCCGAGCCATGGTAGCCGCCGAGGCCTCCCGTCGAATCTTCTGCTTCGGCTAACGGAATGGCCTTATTGAGAACAATGGTCTGCTGCCCCACACTTGGGTCCGCCAAAACTGTTCCCCTAGGCAAGATCAGATTCACCACTGTATTCGGAAAGTCTTGTCCGTCAAAAGCGCGCTGGCGGTACAGCAATTGAATCTGCGCTTCCAGATCATTCTTTTTTACCAGCCGGGGCTTCCAGCCACTCATGAAAAAGGAACCCAGAAACTGCGATGTCACACGCTGTTGATCAAAATACTGAAGCAGCACGTTATTCAGCTTCCGATCCGACATCGCGGCGGCCAACTTTTTATCGATATTCTTCCAGTCATTGGCATCCCAGACCTCAGAGCCGCCAACATAGATATTCAAATACTTCAGATCACGAATCGTTCGGCCACCTCGATATTTCAAATCTTCCGCAGGTGACGTAGCAAATCCCCCGGTAATCGCCGTATTTTGCACCGCCTGATTTCGATGGACCGCCCCCCCAAATCGAGGTTTACGGACTTCTTTGGTCAACAGCGGAAACTCTCGACCATCTGCCTGTCGACTGGCACTGGCCAGCATCGAGTAGGGACTACTCAGGCCTGGCGTCGGTCCCGAAGCAAGAACCTGATTCGAGATCCCTGATTGCGACACCGTCAGGGCCGATCCGGTTGCCACGGTTGTTCCCGGTCCCAAACCCGGTTGTAACGCAATCGGTGAATTCGAGATGGGACGGTGATTTGACGACGGGGGGACCACTCGATCGCGATAGGTCGAGCGGAGCCCCATGGGGTCACTGGTACACCCGGTAACGAGCGATACAGTAACAAGTGTTACAAAACAGATCAGGAATCGTGACATCCGTGCCATTCATGCGTTCCTCGCAAAACTCACTTCAGCCTCGAAGTGGCGAATTTGGCCGGTTCATATCAAAACCGGTCTATTCTGAATAGGCATCTTCTGCCGCTCAAAAACGAAATTCCAGGGCGAAGTTGAGACCCTGTGCCCAGAAATCGGTGTGATGAATCACCATCGCCGGGCGGGAAGGCCCCGCAAGCGAGGCTGGAAAATTGGTGCTGATGGCGGAAGACTGACTGGGATTGATGACCCGGTCGATCTGCTCGCCAGGACGAGCCACCGAGCTCAGATACAAAAACGAATAGCCGACAGTGAAACTCGCCCAAGGTGCCAATCGGACCCCTATATTGAGATCCAGTTCCGGAACGACAGCAAACTGGCTACTGGTCCATGACCCAATGTTGGTTGGCTGAGTGAGGTAGGCACCGGGAGCAGACGCATAGCCGCCGACATTTGTGAAGGTTCCCCCGTTGACACTGACGGTCTCAAACGTACTTCCTAAAGCCAACTTTCCGGTCGCATTCATAAAGAGCCTCGCCCAATCATAGCTGGCACGCAAACCGAATTGGCCTCCGTAAAAATTGTTGGAAGCATTAAACTGGTCAAAGGTATCGAAGAACGCAGGTGGGTTGGGGGAGACGTTCGGGCTTTCCGTGGCAAACAAGAGATTCTCTTGCAGATTCACGTAGCGAAAGCCCCCCAGCAAATCGAGGCGAACGCCGGTCGAATTCAAAACATTGTGCAGCACATTGATTTCTGTCCCCTGCAGAAAATTTCTCAAGGAAACGACCGCCTGACCAGCAAATCCACCGGGCCAGGAAATCGGTGTTGCATCCTCGCCAGGTGTCAACGGGTTGTAGTAGGGGACGGCGAGCCAAGGGGAACCGGTCCCCCCATTCGAGAACACTCGCTGTGAAAGTCGGCTGTCCGCCAGCGAAAAATATGTCCCTTCGATCCCCCACGTCTGCTCAGCGTCAACGGTAAAGCCCAGGGTGAACCGTCCTCCACCACGGACGGGAAGACTGATATCCTGATCACCGATCAAGACGGATGTCCCTGGTTGCCCCAGCCCACCGGGAATCGCATCGTCAGGACTGCCGTTGGTCACGAGCGGCACAGGCAAGGGGCTGCTTTGGGACCACCAGATGAGCGCTTCGGGCCGAAACCAGACCCTCGGAAGGGGAGGCTCGTCATCCTCAATCAGGACCCGAGTTCCCCTTTCAGCAGCGATCCGGCCGTCGCCAGAGAGGATGCGATTGCGACGGGGGTAACCCTGTGAACTGGTTGAATCGAAAATCTGCGAGTCCGAACCGGAACCGGTGTAGCGGTCCGACGAAGGAGCAAATGTCGATTCATCCACTTCACCCGGTGCAAAACCAGGAGGGGGCAAAACGGGTTGCGCTGCTGCCGGCATTGCCGAGACCAGCAGCAGACTCAGCCCCGTCCAGATGCCCCAGCAAAACGATCTGGTCAGCCGTAATGGCACGACTCCCAGGCGGATGAATCGTGCAGGTTTTGATGTGGATGGAATGCGGTTTGACTGTCTTAACGAGATTTCGTCCATGAGGTCTCTTTCGCCGGTTGAGGTGCCGGATACGAACTGTCTGGCTTGCTACGGCGGCTTTTGATTTCGTTGAGAAGTTGTTTGGCCATTTCATCACGAGGCTCGATTCGAATCGTTTTGTCGAGCTGTTCCATCGATTGTTTGAAGAATCCCAGATAGCCGTAGTGATACCCCAACAGAAACCGCACCGAGGGATCGTTTGGCTTGGCTTTCACCCCTTGTTCCAATCCCCGTAAATGACGCGTGTAATCCTGCGGATCTGCGTAGAAATCGGCGTAGTGTGTCACCACCATCCCCCAATCATCCGGGGGAAGCTGGTGCATCCCCGTCTGGATCGCCCCCGTTGCCTCTTCATATTTTCCCATCGCAAATAACGCCATACCAAGTTCCATCAACAAGATCGGATTCCCTGGATCTTCGATCATGGCATGGCGCAAACCCGATGCCGCCGCTTCGTAATCCGCTTTTTGAAACGACGCAACTCCCTGATTTGCAAAATCACGCGACCGAGCCGCTGCCGCCTCATCAACCACCGTCGCGGAAATCGGCGTGACCTGAGTGGCAGGTGGTGTCGCTGGCGGGTGATGGTTCTCGACAATCGTCACGTAGGTGGTATTGTCGTAAACATATGCTGGGTAACCCGATGCATACCCTGGATAACGATACCCCGATCCATTTCCGCTCGACAAGCCGTAACCGAGCCCCAGACCCAACCCCAGCCCCATCCCATATCCACGAGAGGGGTAACCCCATCCATGACTTCGATATCCAACCATCGGGCCATGTGGGCTACGGTAGTCACCTCGCATCCCCCGATGAAATCCACCCCCTCTTAAACCGCTCACATGACCACCGCTCGCATGACCCCCGCTCGCATGACCCCCGCTCACATGACCCCCGTTCACATGACCACCGCTTGAACCGCCACCGGCGCCGCGCCCCGCACCACCGTGACTTCCTCCTCGTGCGAGGCAGAAACTGGGGTAAATGACAAGAATCAACAGCGGCAGCAGAATGGGCAAGGGGCGTAGTTCGCGTGGCACGATCGGCTCACTCATCAATTGAGGGGAGTGTAAATTGCGGGACCGAGGTAGCAATTGTCGGCCTGGTTATTTGACTTATTCACGGACATTAGTTCGCTGACAGTAGTGGCGTTTACGGAAGGAGTGGTTGCGTGCGCACGAGACCCAAACGAAAACCGTGCAGCCTCATAACCCTTATTATCGGCAAACTTCGCCTCGCGGCAGAATCCTCAATGCTGAAAGAGTGGACAGGGTGTACTGATCAGGGCCAGTTCATGGCCAGGGGTGCGTCGCGGAGGGAGATCGCGGATCAAAGCAACGGCATCAAAGATCCTTGGGGACGAGAATCCGTTTCATGTCACCACCGGGTTTGTATCGAGTTTGTGTTTGGTTTGTGTCCGCCGAGTTTTGCGCCGTTTCTGCTTTTGCACTCTTTCTGCTTGGAATTCAGAAGAGCGTTCGAGTTTCCTTGACCGGCTGAATGCA
Source organism: Schlesneria paludicola DSM 18645 (assembly GCA_945869955.1). Classification (GTDB taxonomy): domain Bacteria; phylum Planctomycetota; class Planctomycetia; order Planctomycetales; family Planctomycetaceae; genus Schlesneria; species Schlesneria paludicola_B. The sequence continues at coordinate 5,407 of CAMBQP010000077.1, read as the reverse complement.
CTCGGCAGAATCATGGCGGATTTGATTCACCATCGCACTAACGGGCGTCCCGCGCAACCATTCATCAGGGCAAGGACGTACCAGTTTCAATAAGCTTTCGACATTGGTCTCGTCGCTCGCCAGCCAATCCGACCAGGAATCCGCGTTCAGAATTACCGGCATTCGGTCATGAATCTCGGCCATGAACGCGTTGGCGGTGGTGGTGATCACCGCACAGGATTCGAGCCAGTTTCCATCCGGGGCTTGCCAACGATCCCAAATCCCCGCCATCGCGAGAGGTTTCCCGTCCGCTCGAAACAGATTCCACGGCTGCTTGGATTTGTTATCGAGCCGTTTCCATTCATAAAATCCATTGGCTGGTATCAGACAGCGGCGCCGGCGGAATGATTCGCTGAATGTCGGTTTGGTGGCGACCGTCTCGCCGCGCGCATTATTCAGCGGCGGCCCCTGGCTTGCGGACTTCGACCAACTCGGGACCAGGCCCCACTGCATCGGTTCTGCTTGTCGCAACCCCTGTGGATTGGTGCGGATCGTCAGCACCGATTGCATCGGACCGAGATTGTATCGGGGGCTCCACTTCGGTTCGCAGAACAGGTCGAAGACCTCTGCCAATTCCGCTGCGGAAACCCACAGATTAATTCGTCCACACACGATTGCCATCTCCACTGATTGCCATTTCCACAATGCGCCGCCGAAGTGAAACCCGTTTTCTAACAGGAGAATACAGATTTCACCACCGGCGGAAAAACGCGATCCGAAGTTTTCCTCGCCGAGGCGCAGCCATGACGAAGCCATGACCTCACAGACAAGAGACCATCGTTCGAAAGGCCGTTGTTTGAAACAGGGGTCGAGTACTTTAAGCGACTGTTTTCTCGCAAGATCAGCATTTCCCTGCTACCTTCGAATCGGTTTCAGCATCGCACGGCCTGCCCCAGAAGAAAAACGTGTCGGGCAAACCGAATCTCGCGATTGCGGCGATTTCACGGCGCATTTTGGGTGAATCCTGACGGAAAAACCTCTTGGCGAGGTCAATTCCAACAAATCGCAGGATCCTGGCGTAACCCTCTTTTGGGTCAGTTGGTTGACCCACCAAAAAGTGACGGCGTACCATCGTGTTTTGTTCCACCTGACGTTCGATACTTCCGTGAGCGATATCGTGACTGAATCTAATAACGAATCTCTGGATCCAAAACACCCAACCAGCGACGGGTCGTCGGTACCAAACCCTCTCGCTGCCGGGGAAACAGCCGCTGTCGCTTCCGAAGTGAACGGTCAGATCTCGCCGATGGGTGACGAAGGATTGCCCGAATGGGAACCGTTGACCCCGGAATTGGTCGAAGATGAGGCGATTCGTGGTGACTTCGTCTTGCGCTGGGTGGTGGTCGGATTGGCGTTATTGCTGGGAATCTCACAGATTTCGGAATCACGCACCCTGCTGCATTTAAAGAATGGGGAATATCTGCTGAGCCATGGCCTGGTCCCCGGTGCCAAAGACCCGTTTACCTCGACGGCCAGCGATCGCAAATGGGTGAATCTCTCGTGGTTATTCGATATTGCCTCGTCCGGGGTTTATACATTGACTGGTGGAGTGGGGCTGTCGATCGTTCAAGGGTTACTCGCCGCAATTGCGTTTGGATTGATTACCCACGCGGTTCGTCCAAATATTCGCACCTGGTGGGGTTCACTCTGTGCCATCCTCGCCCTCCTGGCTTGCTATCTGCAGTTTACGATTCAACCCGAGCTGATCACATTGCTGGGGCTCAGCTTTCTATTATGGGTCCTCGTTCAGTCCGAGGAATCCGGGCAGTCTTCGCTGCTCTGGAGACTGGTTCCGATCGTCTGGTTGTGGGGGCAATTTGATCAGCGCGCCTGGCTGGGCGTTTTTCTTTTGTTGATTTGGGCGGCGGGAGAAAAGTTGTCGCGCGGCACTACGAATTCGCTCGAGAAAAGCCCCATCGGTATTGTCGCAGTCCTCTCATTACTGTTGATGGCGGTTCACCCGTTTGGATGGGAAGCGTGGCTCGCGCCTGTCCGAATGTACGTGACGGATTATCCCGCAATTCAATTTGCCTACCAGGCACCCTCGGTGATTGATCAGGGGTTTTATCCGATCTGGGGACCGGTGATCTGGAAAACGGTCAGCCATCGCCTGATCGCGGCATTGGTGCTGGCGAGTCTGACATTCATGACGTTGATACTGAATCGCTCACGTGCCCGTTGGGCCTATTTGCTGGTCTTTCTTGGCTTTAACGGATTGAGCTGCCTCGGAACACATGAACTGGCCGCAGCCAGCCTGGTGAATTGTGTCCTCTGCACCATCAATGGACAAACCTGGTTCCGCGAACGTTATGGGCAGGTCTATTCCGTCGACTGGCTCGAACTGTTGTTTTCTCGTGGTGGTCGGGCCGTGACCGTGCTGGGCTGTTTTGCTTTAGCATGGCTGATCCTGAGTGGTCGTCTGGATGGACCGGGTGGAAAGCGGACGGGTGTCGGCTTTGACAGCCATCTGGCAAGTGCGATGAACGACTATCAAAAAACCAACGTGGATCTGGTCGATGACAAGCCTTTCAATTATTCGATGCGCCAAGGGGACTTGATGATTTGGGGCGGCTTGAAACCCTTTATCGACAGTCGTGCAGGACTTTTCTCTGGAGTGGGGAGTGCCAACCTGCTGGAAATCCACCAGAAGACTCGACGGGCACTGCAGCAGAAGCGAGAGAAGTTCGAGGGGTCTGGGGAACCGACTGTCTGGAAAGAGACTTTTGACAAATATGGGATTCGACAGGCTTGGCCACGCCTGAATGGTCCCAATCCCCCACCGGATTACCTCTCGTTCTTTGACCTGATGTCTTCTACGGAATTCGAAATCAACAATCTGAATTCCGTGACCGCGATTTTCATCCGCAAGCAGGATTCCGATCCCACCGCAATAACCTATTTGAAAGAACATCCGTACGATTTTGTCCAGCAGGCATTTCGAGGCAAGCAATCGAAAATGGAGGATCTGACTCGTGAGTGGTCTAAGCCGGCGACCACCTACGACAATCTGTTTTCCTTGCGTCGGCCCATTGTTCCCGGCGGTGTTCAGGCAGCCCAGCACTTTTTGGAACTGGCGGCGACAGGGGTTGGACTGCCAAATTCACAACGCTGTGGCTGTGCAGTGCTCGCGATCCAGCATGCCAACGAAGGGCTGAAAGATGAGCCGAATTCGGCGATGGGATATCGCGTGCTGGGAATGAGCTACAACATTCTGGGCCAACTCGAGTCATTCGTACTGAAGCAGGGAGGCTCGCCCGAGATTCCGAATCGGGTCCGCTATCTCCAGTCGGTCTCCGCTTTGCAGCAAGCCGCACGTTTGCAACCCAATGATGTGAGCCTGATCCAGCAGTTGATTCAGCAGTACCAGTCGGTCGGGCAACTCGATAGCCAACTGGATCTGTTCCAAAAATGGCGACGATTACGCCCCTTTTCCAAATCCTTGACCGTCGATCAGAAGCAAGAACGTGATATGGTCATGGATATGATTGTTCGGATGGAAGAACCAGTGGCGCGGCTCGAAAGTGAAGTCGCCAAGTTGCTGGGTGAAGGGGTCGATCGGACGCAGATTGCGGTCGGTGCGTACCAGGCAGGATGTCTGCTCCGCGCGATCAAAACCATGGAAGAAGACGCCATTTATCTCGAAAAGAATCCCCAAAGCAAATTACTGTTGGCACGTTGGCTGACCGAAGCGGGACGGGGACAGGACGCCGAATCCATTTTTGAGGGTCTCGAAGTCATGGCTGCCGAAAATGCTTTGCCGGGCTGGCGCGACTCGGCCGCCATCTCGGCCATGACTGTGGCAAACTATCTCCGCACCATCAAAATGTGGGGTGACCAATTACATGAAACCACGAGTTCTCAAGTGACCCCCGCCATGTTCACCCTCCCATTTCTCACACTCAATCCACTCTGGATGGGCCCCGACTCGTACCCGGCGGCCAATGTGGGAGCGATGGCACAGGTTGTTCAGGGTGTTCGGCTCGAAGGTGCAACCTTGATTTACCATATTGCCATGGCACAAATGGAGGCAGGAGCGATCGAGGATGCCGGAAACTCGATCCGCCAGGCAATCCAACTTAACCCCAGCTCACCACTACGACCCCTGCTGCGGTTTTATCTGGAGTGCCTCACCGGAGAACAAATCGAACCGACCGCACCGGTGGTGGAAGTCGAAGAACTGACCGACCTGACACTCCCCGAATCAACCGACAACGCGATCCCGAAAGAAGTCGACAAAGAAAAAGCAGCCGACAAAAAACAGGAATCGAAATAACGTTTCGATCACCCCATGCATTCCGCGAAACTCATCGTTGAAGGTTATCTGTCCGGATGTCGCGTCGACACCTTTCTGGCAAAGCACTTTCGCAGCTACACTCCCTGGCGAATGCATCGCATGGTTCGTGCAGGACAAGTGACGGTAGAAGGAGTGATCGCCGTTCCTGAGCGCCGCGTGTTTACGAACGAAACCGTCGTTGTCACTTTGCTCGAACCGCCTGACAACCTGATGCCTGCAGAAGAAATTTCGTTCGGGATTGTGTTTGAAGACCAGTGGTTGTTAATTGTCAACAAACCGGCCGGACTCATCGTTCATCCTACAGGACAAAACCCGTCCGGAACGCTGACCAACGCGGTGCAGTATTATCTCGACCAGAATTCGGCGTTTCCTGGTCAAGCAAAGCCGGGGGTGGTGCATCGGCTGGACCGTGACACCAGCGGCGTCGTCGCTTTGGCCAAAGATCATTTATCTCACCGTTTGCTCTCGATCCAGTTTCAGCGCGAGCGAATCGCGAAATCGTATCTGGCCTTGGTGGACGGAGTCGTAAACCAAGACTCGGGAACAATCGATCTGCCGATCGGTCGGGCGCGGAGTGGTGCGAGTGCCCTGATGTCATGTCAAGCGGATGCGATTGACGCCAAATCGTCCAAAACGAACTATGAAGTCTTGCAGCGGTTTCCGCGGCATACGCTGCTGAGGGCCAAACCCCGCACCGGACGGTTACACCAAATCCGGGTGCATCTGTCGACGATTGGTCATCCCGTGGTGGGAGACGATTTTTATGGACTGTTGGGCGAATTGAAACCCGAGCGGGAACGACCGAAACCGGGCGAACCCCTTCCTGCTCCGATTTCTCCCTTTATTAATCGGCAGGCCCTGCACGCCGCCGAGTTGTCGTTCGCTCACCCGATGACATCCGAGTGGCACACGTTCTCGGCACCGCTACCAGACGATATCGAGCAGGCCTTGGAACTTGTGCAATCGCTTGACGACTGAAAAGCTGGCTGAACCTTTTCGCTCTCCCGAGTTTGTTTTTTGATTTAATGACAAGCCAAGTGCGCGGAAGTGGAAATTCAGTTTTCAGTTTTCAGT
>CAMBQP010000076.1 GCA_945869955.1 Schlesneria paludicola DSM 18645 | reverse complement strand
TAAAGTGAAATAGACATTGTGAACCAGCATCGGTTGTTTCGCATCAGCGGCCATTCAAATAAATCCTCTCGTGAATTGGTTTGACTCGGTCGATTGAAAATCCAGTCCGGACCACTGCGATCAACTTGGCATACGCACCCAAGGTCCATGGTACCCAAAGTCGATGGCATCGTGGCAATTCCGGAAAATCGAGAGAATCGTTTTCTCTCGGTCCCAACATCATCACATCTCAACACGCCTCTTGCCACTCTACCGAGGCGGATCTTTTCACCATCCCGCTCGAACCAGAGATTTCAAACCACAGATTGCTCACGCATCACGCATCAAGAGGCGATGCATCACGAGGCTCCGCCCCGCTCCACACTGAGCCATAGTCAGCCTGACAGGTGAAACTCGGACGAAACGCCGTTACGATCAATTTCCAGAGAATCACCCTGCCAACGGGGACTGAGCTCCGGCAAATCCGTCGGGGTAAGGATACAAGCCTCTTCAATGAAGGAAAGACCCATGCATCACCTTCCCTTGTTTCGACATTGTTCCCTGGGCTGGATCGGGTTCGTGTTCCTGGCGATCACAAATCTCGGTGCTGCGGAACCGCTGCGGATCGGGGTGGCTGAAGTCGAGATTACGCCACCTGTCGGATTTCCCATGGCAGGCTATTATCACGAACGTCTTGCCGAAGGGACCATCGATCCCCTGAAGGCCAAAGCGATTGTCTTTCGCGACGCCCAGACCGAAGCGGCACTTGTCGTCTGTGATCTAATCGGAATCGCCACGGATCTCTCGAAAGCCATTCGCCAGCGGGCATCCGAGCAAACCGGAATTCCGGTCTCGCACATCGTGATTTCAGGAACACACTCGCACACCGCCCCCGATTATATGAAGGAGTTGTACCTGTTTCTCGGCAAAGAAAATCAGGCACCACTGCGAGCCACCTACATCGAAAAACTGATCAGCGCTCCGGTCGAAGCGATCGTGAAGGCCCGGGCTAATGCACAGCCGGCGGTACTGGAATCGGGCTCGGCCCTGCAGCAGATCCCTGTCTCGTTCAATCGACGTTCGGTGATGCGCGACGGAAGTGTTCGGACCTGGATGAGTCACGATCACCCGGATGTCGTGCGGGCTGCTGGTCCGATTGACCCACAGATCGAACTGGTGACGATCCGGAATGAAGCGGGAGAACCCCTGGGAATCCTCAGTAACTTTGCCTTGCATCTGGATACCGTCGGGGGGATGAAGTGGAGTGCCGACTATCCGTACTTTATCGAGCAAACTTTGAAAAAAGGACTCGGCTCGAACGTCATCTCGATCTTTGGCACCGGCTGCTGTGGCGATATCAACCACGTCAATCCGAAAAGTCGTGATCGCAACAAAGCCGATTACATCGGACAGTCTCTCGGTGATTCGATTACGAGACAATTGGGACAATTGAAGCGAATCGAACAAACGACCCTGCTGGCCAAATCACGAATTGTCCGCCTGCCACTCCAAGAGGCGACAAAAGACGAGGTCGTCGCCTCGATTCAAGTCGTACAAAAGGCACAGCGGAAAGAGCCGGTCGAATTCCTAGAGCATGTGACCTCTTACAAGAAATTGATGCTGGATCACTTTCGGCATCCGCAACCCTATGCGAATACCATCGAACACATTACTTGGGGGCTGAGTCGCTCACTCGCCGGTGTTGGCGAGACCCTGCCGGTGGAAGTGAACGTCATCACGCTTGGTCATGACGTGGCAATCGTCACACTTCCGGGCGAAGTTTTTGTGGAACTGGGGCTGGCCATCAAGCAAGGATCTCCCTTCCGTACCACATTGGTGATCGAGCTTTCGAATTGCGTGGAAACCGTTTACATCCCGAATCGAGCCGCGTATGCCGGGGGGAGCTACGAAGTGACGAATTCCGCCCTCCAACCCGGATCCGGCGAGATGCTCGTCGAAGCCGCACTGAGCCTACTCCGTGAAGCCGCCGCCACCAACCCGGTCGTTCCGCCCGCGGCAAAATGATCGAATCAGCCTCGTCCGCAGACAGCCCCCAACCCAAGGCCAGGGGGAAAGTGCTCTGCGAGCCACGCGACAATTTCACTCTTGAAATCCACGAATTGACCTGTCATGCTCGTTATCGGCATCCGTGCCGAGAAATGCCACGGATTCTGATAGACCAAAAGCATCATCGCACGGAGGCCGTTTTTCTGTATGCCTAATTTTACCCAATTTCCCTCAATTCATTCCACATGTGCGGTCACACCCTGATGTAACTGCGGCACGATAGTACTTCTCAATTCTGCTACGGAAAGCAGATCCAGAACTTTCGGCGAACGAGAGAAACAAGGGGCTAGGGTGTTCAGATGAGCAGCGAAAAGTGTCCAGAGCGGTTACAGGCTCATGCGAAATGGGATCCCCGGATAGACGCCGATGCTTTTCCCACGTTTTTTGAGATAATGGAAAGACGGAGCCATGAGTCGAGATCGCGAAATCAACGCTGCACGACGTGGTTTGCAAGCAGATGCTGATTTCCAGCCACAAATTGCCTTGTTGACAAAAACATTGAACACGTCTGTTTTTTGTTTGGTGATGGTCTTGACCGCCAATTTGTTGTGTTCCTCGAACTTACTTTTCGCTCAGGCCGATCAGGCAACCACTCCGATTTTCGCGGACAAAAAGGCCTTCGACGAAACCGTCTCCCCTTTTTTGAGGAAGTACTGTGCCGACTGTCACGGCGAAATCAGTAATGAGTCAGATGTCGTCTTGTCCAGCATCAGTTTTGATCTGGCATCCGGTCACGACATAGAGCTTTGGAATACGGTACTACGGCAGTTGCACGTGGAAGAGATGCCACCGACCGGAAGTGATCAACCCGAGCAACACGAAAGAGACGCCGTGATGCTCTGGATCAATGCAGAACTGAAAAAGTCCGGGAACGTGTCTGATCTCTATTCGAAATTGGAGAGTCCGAGCTTCGGCAATTATGTGAACCGTGAAAAGCTATTCAGTGGAGAGATTACTGCTGAGCCTTTTTCACCTGCACGTCTGTGGAGAACAAGTCCTGACGTATTCGAAAATGTGAAATCCAGCTACGGGCAGGTCGCCCAGGATTTTAGACAGCCTTTTCCGCTGGAAGATAAAGTTGGTATCAAAGACTACGCCAACCTTCTCTTTGCGGATTCAGCGGTTGTGAGTGTGTTGATGAGCAACGCCGCTTGTGCTGCCGATGAACTCATCAAGCATTCTCCCATCGCTTCATCAGACATAAGTCCCAGTGATGACACGCTTGCCTCGGCCATCAGCGAACATTTCAGCAAGGTTGTCTATCGAGAACCCCTGCAAGAAGAGATCCGCAAATACTCAGAGCTTTTTAGAAAGTCAGCCAAAGAGGGCGGCAATGCCGAAGCCATGCGATTGGTTTTGATGGCGGTCATGTTACACCACGAATCGGTTTACAGAGTTGAGATCGGCCTTGGCAAAGCAGATGCTCACGGGCGTCGGATTTTGTCCAGTACGGAAATGGCGTTTGCTATCGCTTTCGCTCTAACAGATCGCCGGCCCGATGCGGCACTGCTTCAGGCCGCCGAAGCAGGGAAGCTGAACAGCAGCACGGATGCGCAGTTTCAAGTTGCACGCATACTTCAAAATGACGCGATTAACAAACCAAGGATTCTACGTTTCTTTCAGGAGTTTTTTGGCTACACCCGAGCCCATAAGGTGTTTAAAGACGAAAATCGCTCGGGCGGATTTGCTTACTACGGCGAAAACTACCCTGCAATGTACGAAAAAGATGCTGATTTTTTTGTCATGAACATCCTAGAGAAAGACAAGGATGTCTTTAGGCAACTGTTGACGTCAGACGAGTATTGCATCTTCAACAGAGCCACGTTTCGAAACACGGTCTACGATTTTTACAAGAAGAACCAACAGCAACTTGATCAAGGGGAATTTCCGGAAGTCAAGCAGAAAGAGCTTTTGCAGAGATTGAACCTGAAGGGTTGGCATGAACTGAATGTGAAATACAACCTGCACAACTTCAATAAAGGATTCAATGGCAGTGTCGCTGCGATCAAGCAGATCGTGCAGGAGCAGTACAGTTGGATGGACACCAAAGACGAAAATATCCTTCTGCATCGCATGCAGGCTCTGTATACAAAATACCCGATGGTTTACGACCTCAGGGATGATGAGCAGGACTTCCTGTTGCCGCAACCTTACAAACGACCGCACCGTGCCGGGATGTTGACGCATCCTGCCTGGCTGATCGCACATTCATTGAATGACAGCACGGACCCAATTCGGCGTGGCAAATGGGTGAGGGAGCGATTGCTGGGAGGCGTGATACCGGACATTCCGATCACAGTGGATGCCTCAATTCCGGAAGACCATACGAAAACGCTCAGAGAAAGGCTGCAAAAAACGGAGAACGCTGAATGCTGGCGTTGTCACAGGAAGATGAATCCACTGGGATATGCCTTCGAGATCTACGATGACTTCGGACGGTATCGAACGGAGGAAAGTCTGGGGAAAGGAGATACCAAACCGGTCAATCCCAAAAGTGAACTGGTAGGCACGGGCGAGAAGGAATTGGATGGCGAATTCAAGGATGCTTTGGAAATGATACATCGACTGGCCGAATCGGATAAAGTTCGTCAATGCATGATCCGGCATGTATTTCGCTACTTTATGGGTCGCAACGAATTGCTCACCGATTCAAAAACACTCATTTCCGCCGATCGGGCTTACCTGGCCAGTGGTGGCAGTTTTAATGCACTTTTGATTTCCATTCTTTCGTCTGACTCGTTTCTTTACCGCAAAGTACTTGAATCGTCTACAAGGCACTCACCATGAACTTTACACGACGCGACACGCTTAAAAGTCTTTCTTTAGGGGCAGGGGCATTCTTATTATCGCCTTTCCTGCGTCAAGTAGAACTCCAGGCCGCAGGGAACTCGATCGCGATTCCCAATCGTTTTGTGTTTGTAGTAAAATCGAGTGGCATCATTCCCGATGCGAGTACGCCTGACGCATTCAAAGGCAAAGATTCGAGCAGCAGTTTATTCAGTCAGGATCTGACAAACGTTTCTCTGCCGTCATCAATGCACGCCCTGGAGCCCTTTAAAGATCAGCTTTCGATCGTCCAGGGGCTCTCGGGCAAAATGTGCCGTGGTGGTCACTCCAGTTGGTTTGGCATGCTGGGTGTCTACATGACTGGAGGTGAGTTTGATGCTGGTGCGATTATTAGAGCCACCGCCGATGCAGAATTGGCCAAACTCAACCCGGCGCCCTTTAATCATTTAGGACTGGCGATCAGAGGGAAGGCGTTAAGCAGCGACTATGGCGGAACCATGTATCCTGGGATTACCGCCGTCGGGCCGGGACAAGAACTTCCCTTTCAGGGGTCTCCCGACATTGCCTACCAACAACTGTTTGGCTCTGCTGTTTCGTCCAGTAACGGGGCGGAGAAAAGATTCAGGCTGCAAGGGAATCTTCTTGATTTTATGGTGGATGATATCAAGAAGGTTACGCGGGCTATCCCCTCGTCGGAACAGGGCAAGATGGACGCCTACCTCAATGCCTTTGAGGAACTTCAGACGCGTCACAGCAAATTGTCGAGTATGAAAGATCAGGTCGCGGCAAATGCGCCTGGGTACTCTGACAAATTCACTTCTCTTGTCGAGGAGGTTCGTCAGGAAGCACAATTTGATTTAGCCACCGCTGCATTGATTGCAGGCCTCACCAACGTCGTAACCATTCGCCTGGACAACGTGGATATGACCTACAAAAAACTGGGTATCGACGAACATAACCATGGCATCGGGCACAACGAAGGCACTAAAAGTCAGACTGAATACCGTGACATCATCCAGCGACATCACTCAGAACTTCTGGCGACGATGGCCAGGAAACTGAGAGCGGTTCCTGAGGGTGATGGAGACATGCTGGACAACACCATGATCATTTTCCTGTCTGATTCGAGCGATAATCACCATGGATCCGGAATGGAGTGGCCCTATCTGATTGTTGGCGGAGGCGGCGGTAAACTCAAGCTGCCGGGTCGTTATCTGCGTTATCCGAAATATGGTGAAAAGGGCTGCCGTACCATCGGCGACTGGTGGACCACTCTACTCAATGCCTATGGCAACCCCATCAAGTATTATGGCAACGAAGATCTTGTGCTGAAGCAAAATGGCTGCTCACATGCGGGACCACTCGAGGAGCTTTTGGTTTGATCGTGTCGGTGCCGAACTTGAGGCGAATCAAAGTGGTTAGCGACGGACTTGCGTTTTGGTCCATTCGATCTCTCGGTGCCACCGGATCGTCTTTGCCAGTTTCCTGACGTGGTCCGGTTCGAGCGAGAACATCCACTTCGGATTATCGAAGGGAGACACTGCGTCACCATCAAGGAATTCAACCTCACCCCGTCGAAGTCAACAAAACTCTCTGACACGAAACATCCATGAAAAAAAATCTCATACTCACCGCAGCGCTGCTGTGCTTCCTCTCCCCAAATTGTTTCGCCCAGCCGCTCAGGGTTTTCATCCTGGCTGGCCAATCGAACATGGAGGGACATGCTGAAATCCGCACCTTTGACTACATCGGCAAAGATCCCGCCACGGCACCCTTGCTCAAGGAAATGCGCAATCCCGATGGAACGCCTCGCGTATGTGACAAGGTCTGGATGTCCTATTTGACCGGGCCTTATGACGGCAGTGCGAATGGCGAAGGCTTGGGGAAATTGACCGCAGGTTTTGGCGCCCGTGGAGACCAACCCACCAGGGATGGCGGAAAGATTGGGCCTGAGTTCACTTTTGGTACCACGATGGAGAAGGAGTTGAAGGAACCCATCCTGATTATCAAGACGGCCTGGGGCGGCAGGTCGCTCAACACGGAGTTTCGTCCCCCCAGTGCCGGGCCATACGTGCTACCCAAGCAGATTCAAGATGAGTGGGACAAACATCCGCAAGGTGCCCACGGCATTCCCAAACTGGAGGATCGGAGAAAATGGCAAGAAGACAAGGATGCCGCCTCAGGTGTATTTTACCGCATGATGGTGGAGCATGTTCAGAATGTGCTCGCAGATCCGGCTCGGGTCTGCCCCGCTTATGATCCCACGGCGGGCTTCGAACTTGCGGGTTTTGTCTGGCTTCAAGGTTTCAACGATCTCGTCGATGGCCAGACCTATCCGAATGGCGATTACGATGAATACTCGCGCCTCTTGGCACACTTCATCCGCGACGTACGCAAAGACCTTTCCGCCCCGAAGATGCCTTTCGTTATCGGCGTACTGGGTGTCGATGGTGAGAAAAACGTCAACTTTCGCAAAGCCATGGCCGCTCCGGCTGCAATGCCCGAGTTTAAAGGCAATGTGATTGCTGTCGATACCGCCCCTTTTTGGGATCGTGATATCGAAGCCGCAGAACCCAGGCAGAGCGAGTATCACGAAATCGTTGGCACGGCTCACACCTTGAAAGCAGTTGGCAGGCTCGATACGGAACGGAAATGGGATCAGTTCTGGAAGCCGATTGGTAAGCCACAGCCAGCGGAGCGAGACTGGCGCTTCGTCACGGTCGATGCCACCGAAACGAAGGGCAAACTGCAAGAGTTCACGGACAGGAGATTCCGTGATATCACACTGCCTGCCGGAATGGAGAATTGGTACCTGCCTGACTTCGATGACAGCCAATGGACAGCAGGCAAGGCTCCCATCGGCAAGGGTGTGTGGAACCACAGCGGAATTACCCTCGACAAATTTTCCTCAATGTGGGGCAATGAAGAATTCCTGCTCATGCGTTCCACTTTTGAAGTAGATCGCCTCGACTACGATTCCTATCGCATCGCGATTTTGGCGAGACAAGGGTTTCATGTTTATTTGAACGGACACAAGATTCACACTTACATCTGGTGGCAGCATAAGCCGCAATACGGATCGATCGTCCTCGATCAAGAACAGACTCAACATTTGAAGAAAGGGAGAAACGTCTTGGCGCTTTACGCCAATGATCAATACTCACCAGACTCCCCACAACATTATGCCGCGCTCGATGCATGGATAGAGGGAATCACCAAGTCGGATCAGGAGAAGCTCGACCTCGCTTTGGAGGAAGTCCTCTCACCCAAAGACAGAGAGGCTCTCCAGGGCGCATCCAATGGCGGCTACCACTACTTCGGCAGCGCAAAAATATTCGCGCAAATGGGTAAGGCGTTTGCCGAAGCGAACCTCAAGCTCATCAAAAAGTAAGGAATCAGAAGTAGAAATATCAGAACCAGTTGGCGCGACCACGAAAGACCCCTCTGCCGGGAGAGCTTTTGTTTTTTTCTATGGATGAAACCTGATCGTGAACTCGAAACTTCTTCTACTTGAATTCCGCAAAATCCTCTCGCGGAGCATCAAAGTCAGGTGCCATCCAAAAAGATCTGTCCTTTGCCGTTACGGGATGGCTTGGCCAACTCAGTCGAGGTGAGCGAGTCACCACGGCAACGGGTTCACCGTTGGTGGTTAAGACGATTTCCTCACCGCGAACCATCCCGGCGACCCGTTCACAGAATTTTGACTGCAAAACAGCAATTTGACTTCACAGCAACAAGAGGTAGCGTGCGTGGTATTTCCATTTCTCCGATGTTTTGCTGATCGACACTCGCCCGTTTCGTTCCTGTTGACGCTTGATGAGTGTCGCATCTTTGTTCGTTTCGGCGATTCCATTCAACGCTCGCCTCGACGCAACGATATCGTCCGAATTCCGTGAGCACGGTATTTGCCTCCGCAATCGCTTGAATGATTCGTGACATGGAAAACCAGTGTCTCGATGGACTCAGAGTCATAGGTCAGCGGAAACTTTATGCTGTGCACCTCGCCAAGTTCGCGCTGATAGGATAGACCCGAGCTTCAAGCCCTCGTACTGGGTTTGTCGTTGAGCCAGTTTTTCGATGTTCTTGACTTATTCTGGATCCTTACTCTTTCGGTTTTCTCTGGATTCGTGGCATTCGCGTGATTCGTGGTGCCATAGGCGTTTCCTTTATTCGAAGTCAGGCACTGTTTATGACGATTGTCAAATTTGTCGAATCGCTGATTTTTGATGGTCGCGTACGCGTATCGACCATCGTGGATGCGAAGGGGAAAATTCAGTCGCCGTCCCCGGCAGAGATTGCTGAAACACTGACACGGCTTCGCCGTTACGAGGAGCTCTACCGACCAGAGCTACTCGGCAACCCACCTGGTCTCTTGGACGACGGGCTCTACTGGGGGGCGCTCATGACTTATCGTGCCTGCAGTTTTTTAGCGCATCGCGATGTCGATTCCAAAACCATCGTCGATTCGCTCCAAAAAACAGTCCCACCTGTCGTCAGTCCTGCAGTTTGTTACTCGGTCGATTTCACCTGCCGATTTTTGCCCGACCTGATCCGGCTCGCAAAAGCGGTTTCTGTCGAGGATCCTCTCGTCGGCTGTTTGCTGACGCTGGCGCGACAGTGGCCACTTTCGTCGGTCGGTGTTCCCGATTTGGGGGGGGTTGATATCTCGGCATTCGTCAGGGATGACTGTTTGTTGGCGTTGTATGTGGATCGAGTGATTGCCAGCGGCGATGCCTCGCGACTGGACCACCCCCTGGTTCTGTCACGAGTGCGAACCGCGATCGGTTTACACTCAGAACTGGCGCCCGGGCTGGCTCAGGTCTTGGCGTCAATTTCTGAATCGGAATGATCATTCCTGATCAAATGAGTATACTGATTTCGTGAGGAAGCCGTTTCATAATGCCGCTGAATGAAGGATGATTTTGCAATGAACTCAATGGATGGAACAATCTCGGCAATGGGTCGGCAGTTGTCTGACCTGGTTTTGGGGCCAATGAAGCGAGGGTTTGTTGGCAAGGACGAGGTGATCGACCTGTTGGGAGTTTGTCTGGTCGGCGGAGAAAATCTCTTTATTCTGGGACCTCCTGGAACCGCCAAAACCGCACTGGTGCAAGAACTGGCATCTCGGCTGGATGGCCGCATGTTTGACTATTTATTGACCCGGTTCACCGAGCCGAATGAACTGTTCGGCCCCTTCGACATTCGTCGTTTACGCGAAGGTGAGCTGGTCACGAATACCGAGGGGATGCTACCGCGAGCCGATCTGGTCTTTCTGGACGAGTTACTCAATGCCAACAGCGCCATCCTGAACAGTTTGCTGATGGTGCTCAACGAACGGGTCTTTCGACGCGGCCGGGAAACATTTGTGCTCCCCACACTCATGGTCATCGGTGCCAGCAACTCGTTGCCTGAGGATGAATCGCTGGCCGCGTTGTTTGATCGGTTTTTGTTGCGGGTGCGCTGTGACAATGTCCCCGATGAACGACTGCAAGAGGTGGTCACAGCGGGGTGGTCGCGCGAGCTTACCATTGCAAAGCCCCCAGCCGGATTGCCTGTCGATTGCATTCGCAAGTTACAAAACGCCTTGCATACGGTTTCCCTCGATGAAGTTCGGACCGACTATGTCGCTTTGATTTGTCGATTGCGATTGGCCGGAATTCCCATTTCCGATCGACGGGCGGTCAAGTTGCAGCGGATGGTTGCGGCGAGTGCCCTGCTCTGCGGACGGCAGCAGGCGATCCTGTCCGATCTGTGGATTCTGAAATACATCTGGGATAACGAAGAACAGCAGGAATTGATCACGGCGATCGTGAATCAGTCGCTCGCTGCCGTGACGGTTGACGAGTCGACAGCGCGACACCCGCGATCCGCCGACGAACAGCAACCGAACCCGGAAATTCTTTCCCAGGAATTACAGCGAATCGCCAATCGGTTGCAGCAGGAAGCCCCGTCTGATGCGGTACGGGCTCGTTGTCGGGATGAACTCAGTCTGCTGGCGTCACGCTGCGAGTGGGTGAAAAATGATCATCAACGAGAATTCTTGCAGCAAGAAGTCAACAAACTCTGGTCGATCCTGGATCCGACGACGGATGCGCCGACCAACCCCGAGAGTGGGTCGTCGAAAACATGACCATGCACGCGAATCACACATCGAATTGGGCGGTCTGTTTTCCCGCAGCGTACGCCGAATACCTTGGTCAATTGCGGCTGGTTCCGGGATTAAAAGTCCTGGTGCAAGACGGCCTGATCTGGTTGCGGGGTCATGCTCTGGATCAGGAACTCGGCCTTACACTACGAAAAATTCCGGACTCCGTGACGTACTCGGTCCACACCAGCGGAAAATTGACACGGGATGACGAGACGGTGCCGAGTGCCGAGATTCCCGAGGGACCATGGCAGCTATTGTGGGATTGGCATGAACTCAAACTGCCGCGAGCGGGGTTTGCGGCGCGTCTGGATCAGCCCGTGGTGCTGCGACTGGTTCGATCGTCCTTGACGACGCCAATCAATGCACTGCGAACGACGTGGAAGATCTGGCAGCAGTACGTGATTTCGGCACCCCAGATTCGGATCGATCGATTCGCGTTTGCGATGTCAGAGAGGTCCGAGGTTCTCGTTCGGGGAACGCCGTTGCCACCCCTGCCGGGGCGGAGTTATTTCGAGTCGAACGGTCTCTTTCTGCCCGTCGGCTGGCGACTCGATCCCGATGTCGGAACGGCCGTGGCGCGGCAAGTGATGAAACTGGATCCAGAGACCCTGGCGATTTTTTCGGACGAGGGGACATTCGAGCGGATTCCCCAATCGTCGTTTGTTCGTGCTTCGCGGGCTGCAGTGAGGGCTAGTCATGAACGATAATTATCTGGCGGCACTGCGCTACCTTTCGGTGCCGATCCGTTCTTTCTGGAAATGGGACGATGGGGGAGGGGTGGTTGTGTGGCGTTCGGGTGGGACGATCACGTTTCGCGAGGAGTTGGCTGCCGTCTTGAGAAGACTGGCCCCCCAAGGGCTTCCGTCCATTGATGCCGTGCTGTTACTGATTGCTGCGACCAGGTCTGGCTGGATCACGGATTCGAAGGAATTGCGTGAAGTGGCCGCTTCACAATTTCCGGGGTTTGACACGCCTGGAGCGACTCTACGGCATCCCCCTTTTTCTGCGCTGACATGTTCTGCGCTGAATCATGTGCAAGCACTTTCCAGCAAGTGGTATGAATCGATCGAAGCGAAAGGGGAATTTTCGGCTTTCGTATTTGAGTCGACGCCGAGGGTGGTTTCTGCCGAGGTCGCAGCCGTCGTGTGTGATGTGCTGGATAAACGCCTCAATGACCTCGTTCCCACGCTCACCAAACTGCAAGGGGGACGCGCACAGACCACGGGTTCCCTGCTGATAGTTTTGGAAGAGTTGGCAAAAGGTCTGGACGGGATTTCAGAACAGACTTTGGCTTTGCGTTATCAAACGGGGCTGGATGAAGAAATCGGTCCTGTCCCTTTGGAGTTGCCACCGGTTCCGATCACAGCCGGATCAGTACGGTTATTATTAAAGCAGTTAGAAGTCGAGCAGGAATTTGCGGGATTTTGTCGTTTAGCGCGTCATCTGGCTGCCGTGGTCGAGATTCCTCGCTCGATTTCGGCTTCGGGTGAGTTACCGCTGGGGGGAGTCTCGGATTTGACTCAACGCGGGTCCTGGGATCGATTGCTGATCAGCGAACTGGCCAACGACGATCTGATGCTGGCGACGCGAATTGCCCTGAACGAAGCCCTTTATTTGCAGCGCGAGATCCCACCCGCCTCGCCCCCCGGTCAGCGTCAGGTCTTGATTGATGCGGGACTACGAATGTGGGGAGTGCCGCGACTGTTCGCTGCCGCCGTGGCGCTTTCGTTAGCGAGTGCGCGGGGTCACCAAGCCTCGCTATCGTGCTGGCAGTCGCACCGCGGCGACCTGGTTCCGGTCGAGCTTGGTTCAAGGGAAGGGCTGATCGCACACCTCTCGGCACTCGACACCCGCGCCCAGCCGGGTGAGGCTTTTGTCAAACTGCTGCAAACGGAGGGTTCGACCGAGGGAACGAGTGATTTGCTGCTGATTACCACCGATGCGGTACTCGACGATCCCGAGTTTCAAGTGCAGCTTGCGGAGTCGTCTGGTGTTTCCTTTTTTATCATGACGGTCAATCGGGAGGGGGGATTCGCACTTTGGGCGTACCAGCCCAAGGGCCGAAAATGCCTCACGACACTGCGGCTGGATCTGAAGGATTTATTTCCCCTGGAATCCATTTCCGCCAAAACGTTGATCGATGAATCGGTGAGCCCGGACAAACCCGCGATCCTGCTGGTCAATCCATTTCCCTTGCGGTTGGCTTACAAAATCGATTTGGCGGCGGGTCAGCAGACGGTGTGGAGTCTTCGTCGACCGGATGACGACCTACCCAGGGACTCATCGACTGAGGCGTCTCAAAACACCGTGAATCCGGTCGAGGGTTCGGCGGAGAGTTCGGTCGAGGGTCATCCACCGCTACTGGAGTATTGGGTGTATGTCTTGACGCCAGACGGTCGTTTACTGGTGTATGATGATCCGTCCCGAGGGGCCAGGCAACTTGCCGTGAATTTGCCATTTGGAAAATGTCTCTGCGCATGGCGCGGTGATGATCCCCGTTTATCCTTTGCACTCATTCAGCAAGATTCTGATTCACCGCCGATTCTGTTGAGGATCAAGCTCTCGAAGTCTGTCACAGAAAAGGCCGTAAGTTCCAACCGGCTCCGTTCAAGACAAGCATCAACTTCGACCGTCTGGTCAAAACTTTTGGGGGCCACGGTTCATCAGTCGGTGGTGTTTCTGATTTTCCCGGAGCAGATCGAGGCGTTTGACATCTCGACCGGTGTTTCGCTCTGCTTAGACAGGTGTTCACTTGACGAGAGTCAACGACACCAGCGTTTTCTTTGGATCAAACCCTGGGGAAGCCCGCTTTTTCGGTGGTGTGCATTGTCACTCACAAAAAAATCGCTGGATTTCCAGGAAATCCCTGAAACTCGATTGAGCCGTAACAAATCTCGAATCATCGGGATGTTCGAGTGTCGCGGCATTGAGGGGCCCTTGACGATTTACGATGATGGCTGGATCGAGAACCTTTCGTATCAAACTCAAACAGAATTGATCCCGTGCGTTGAATCCAGGATTCGCCTCTGTGAGATCGATGAGGATGGTCATCGAGTGCTGTTCGAGTATCTTTCATCAGATCCACAGCAACCAGAGAGGAATTTTGGAATTGCGTATCCCCTCACGTCTCAGGTGACGAATCTGGGCGATGTCAGGACTCTGATCGAGCACGATGTCGCTGCGGTGAATCAGGGACCTGAACTGCTGAGCAATCTACAGGGGGCAATGATCGTTGCAGGCGACTTTGTTCTCATGGACAAGGAAAACGCCATGTGGACATTTTCATCAAAAAAAGAAAATAAATTAACTTTATTTAAACTTTCTGAAAAAGTAATCAAAAAATTTCCTTATATTAAATTAATGCTTTTTGAGGCTAATGAAGGATTCCAGGTGATTCGATGGCCGGATGGGAGCAGGATCTGGCTCGACACCGAGGGACTTTTGCATTTCAGAAGTTCGCAAGACTGGTGTCTCGAAGCATCGTTCATCCTGGCAAAAGATGGGATTGCGGGTTGGTGCAATACGGGACAGTATTTTGGCCCACGCTATTTTCAAAATACCGAGATGCGCATGATGCCTGCCCACGAAGCCAAGGAGATCATTCTCGTTCCATTTATCTCGCAATTGAAATGAATTTTTCCTGAAGGGGGGTCGATGGATGCAAGGTCTATTACAGCTGCTGCCGACGGCAACCGGTAAGCCGCTTCGTCAGCAGGTTGCCTGGTTTATTGCCGGCGGCAATTCGGAAACGGTCTTACAGGAATTCGTTCGCTGGGGTGTACCGCTGGAAAGACTAGTGATTCGGCCGATTCCTCGTTCATTCGCGGATGCGACGCTGAGGGGTGTCCTGGTCACCGAAACAGGGCGTTCGGGTGCTTCGGCCAATTCCTCAGGTGACCCTGAGGGAAAGACCGTGCCTCGAAACGCGATCGCGTTTGGTCAGATTGGAAAACGGATTTTCCTGCCGACAGACGCGATGATCCTGCCTGCAGTCAACGACCAGGAACTGGTTTCGCTGTTGCCTGCGGATGACAGTGAGTATGTGTGGCATCCCTCATCCGGGTTGATCCGCATGGAACCGAGTGAAGTTCTGGGGATCGTGGATTTTCTGAGGATTCCTGTCGAGGATTTCCGGCGATGGGATCAGGCGATTCCGGGAATCTTGTTTCGCTCACGTTTACTGGAAGTGGAAGCAGAGCAGCCACTAAATGCGGATGAGGTACTTGAGGAGTCGGCGGGGGATATCGGCAGTGAACCCTTGTGGCCGGAGGAAGTGCCGACCGCACCATTCGGGTCCATTCAGAACTTTTTAGCAGGCTTACGACAACTCGTTCGCGCGATGATCAGCCGTGTTTTCCAGCGAAAACCGCAGTCTGGAACAAACACCGCAGCGACACCCGCACGGCCTCGAAAAACCCTTTTGCCCAAGGGGGGACTGGTCGGAGATTTTGTCACGGGAGCCAGCGAGCTGGCAAGCAGGGGGCTGGGACTTCTTTTGAAGCCACTCGTCGCGATCGGGGAGGCCATGAAAAATCAGCTGGCGACCTCGTGGTTGGGCGAGCAGATCAATCAAACCGCTCGCGACCGTCAGATCGAACGACTGTTAAAACGTTTAAATACCGATCCGGATGAAGGGTTACGATATGCCTTTCCCATTGATGGCCTTGATCATGGTCGCGGAAAGGCCCCCACATCCAACCAGTTGGCACCGCACGACATCGACTGGACCAATACACAATCGGGTGCAGGGCGACTCTCTGACCGATGGCAGATCTCGAAGCCCAATCTCGTTCGACTGACCGCACAATATCGGCGGCTCGCGACACGGGAACTGCAACTCGGGCGTTTTCAGCGGGCGGCCTATATTTTTTCGGCGTTACTCGGAGACCACGCTTCGGCGGCCGGGGCTCTGGAACAGGGTGGTCACTACCGCGAGGCGGCAGCGATCTATCGCGATCGCCTGAATCGCTCTGCTGACGCAGCGAGGTGTCTTGAGCGGGCGGGACTCTTGGACGAGGCTGCCCGGTTGTATGAAAAGATTGGGGAGTTGGCGAAGGCGGCGGAGCTCTATTCCCGGCTGGACCGACCTGATCAAGCCATTCGGCTCTATCGAATTCTCGTCGCTCGGTTGATTTCCCAGCACGATTTTCTAGCGGCTGGCCGAATTCTTCACGAGCGTCTGCAGGATTTGGAGGGGGCTTTAGCGATCTTGTCGCGGGGCTGGCCAAACTCGACCACCGCACAGGCCTGCCTGCACGAGAAGATCTCTTTGCTGGGGGCCTATCGCCGTCATGCCGAGACGTTAGTACTGATCCGACAACTCAGGGCCGAGTATCACAAAGATCCGAATCGGCAGCGGTCGACGGCCATCGTCTTGAGTGAGGTCGCGATCAATTACCCCGAGGGAAACGTGCGTGCTGCCGCGTGCGACACGGTTCAGGTGATCGTGGCGTCGGCATTGGCAACGTACCCGCTCTCGGAAGCGAGTTTCTTTTTGGATTTGCTGAAAAAGATGGTTCCGCAGGACAAATTGCTCGATCGAGATTGTGACCGATTTCGTCAGCAACAACGTCATTCCTTGCGGCAATCGCCGTCGCCCCCCCCGCAGTGGAAAAACTCTTTCGCTTGGAGGTGTTTCGAGAACCGTCAGCCCCCCCCATTGAGTGGCATGATGCGAAATCGAGCGGGAACCGCTTTGAAATCGTCGGATTCCAGAATTCGACCCTCATTTTACGGAAGTCTCCCTGGCACCAGCTACGAGCGGGATCCCAACTGAGCTGGCCAAATGTGAATCCCGAGGCACGATTGATTTTTGAGCCGCTTCCCTACGGGAGCGGAACCACTTTAGTGCATTCGATCGAATACCGCCCGCTCGCAGTTCAATCGACAACGTATCTTGAACTGCCGGAAATTGCCGGAGAATATTCGGAATGGCGGGGTGGATCTCCCCCCCGTGCCACCAACATGACGCTTGCAATTGCGGTTGAACCCAACGGGGCCATCTGGGAAATCCGTGCAGGGAATGATGACTTTGAACTTTATTTTATTAACATTGAGGGTATTCAGTTTTTGCAGGCGACTTTGCCGTCATTTACCAATCCGTTAAGAAACCTTACCAAAGAAATCGTTTTTTTGGTTGTCATGAAAAATCTTTGTTATGTCTCAATCTACGACCAAATTTTTTTAGTGACCACGAAAATTCCGTTTTCGGGCAAGGATTACGCACTCACGCAAAACGCCTCACAACACGAACACATTGCATCGTTGTTGAAACTTCCAGAAAAACTTTTGGGCGGAACGATTGATTCGGAAGCCTGGCTGCTCGTGCTCTGTGACGTCGGGGGCGTGTTGGTGTGTTGTGCGGATCCTGATTTTCACATTCCGATTGCCGAAACGTTGCCCTCGCCGAAAGGGCTGATTTTATTAGAAAAATTTGTGGTGATCGCGGCGGA
Organism: Schlesneria paludicola DSM 18645; assembly: GCA_945869955.1. Taxonomy (GTDB): domain Bacteria; phylum Planctomycetota; class Planctomycetia; order Planctomycetales; family Planctomycetaceae; genus Schlesneria; species Schlesneria paludicola_B. The sequence goes on along the minus strand of CAMBQP010000076.1, from coordinate 8,445 downwards.
CCGTGAAGTTCAGGTCCATCATATTCGCCGCCGCCGTTTGTTCTTGCTGGGGACCTGCTCAATCAGCTTTACACCGATCGCCGTCACATCAACCGTCAATCTGTGTGAGTTCGCGGTTTTCGGTGCCGCGGGAGAAATGGAAGTTTTTGTGGTCAATCCTGGCAAGAGATTTTTGGATCAACGGAACGGAACAGGACAAAAACGTAATGAGTAAGGCGTTCTCGAAATACTCGTGCGTCTCGTGTCGCATAGCCAACTCAACTCATACCTGTTTGACTAATTTCCGCGAACGAAGTCGGACGGTCACCATCCCGATCCGGTCCCTCGCGAACGCGCATCTCCCTGTTAGGAAAGTCCGATTGAACGCATTGTTCGGCTGGACCGTTTAACCGCGTCTTAAAGAGAAGCACGCTAATCGGCGGCCATGTCCGACCCGAGGTGTCTTCGCGCGTTTGATCATTGTCGTGCTTCTGGCGTGTCGTTCCCAGGCGGGAACGGACACCGTGTTCCAGTGGCGCAGGCGGGGGGGGGCTGAACATCGATCTGCCTGTGCCGCTGGCTACGGTTCTCAGCCCATCCGACGAATTTAAGGTCCAACGACAAACCAAGTGCGCGGGCTTCACACGCCTTGCCGAACGCTACGAACGAGGCAGCGTGATGCTGACGAGCGATCTCCCATTCTCAAAATGGGATAATATCTTCAAAGATCCACTGACCACCGCTGCGGCCATCGACCGGTTGGTGCATCACAGCGTCATCCTGGAGGTGAATCTTCCGAGCTATCGCCTGGAATCAGCAAAAAAGTCCAAGGCCGCTGTTCTGGAATCGTGATTGACAACCGGGGGGGGATCACCAAAGAAAAAATTCCTGGGGGAGGGCAAAACTCCAGTCGGCCTACGGCCTCCTTCCGTTTTGCCCTCCCCCGGGAAGCAAGAAATTCCCTCCGGCTACGCCGGGAATTCTAATTGTCGTTAAAGCGGAACCGAGATACCTGGCCACATCCTAGATTGTCATCATCTTCCGTAAATCGATGACCAAACGAGCAAAGCTCTCCGTGTATTGATAGTGCGGAACAACTTTCGGAATCGCCGCATTCAATACCTGCTGGCAACGGCGACATTCCCATCGCGGCGCCTTGATAAACAGTTGAGTCCGACAGGTACCAATGGGCGATGCATGGACCGTTCGATCAAATGTGCCCCGATGGATCACATCACCGCGACCGCACTTCGGACAGCGATGACACGATAACGGTGCTTCCATCAGCAGACAAAATACACCCTCTTTTTCCCAGCAGCGCGTCGCTGCATAGCAATCAACTCAAAGGGTATGATACAATAAATTCATGTATATTTCGAGTCTCCTGACCAAATTTTTTGCAATTATGTAATCATCAGAACGTGTTGGCCACTTTTTTCATACCTAACAACCTAACCCGCGCACTTGGTTTGTCGTTGAACCATTTCATCTCCTTTGCGAAGAGTTCGATTCCACTTTGCCAGCAGTTGTCGAACTCGTGCCTGCAGTCAAATGACTGCGGGCGACTGCAGTCGCTTCACTGCGATATCGATGGAACAGATGCGGCCTGAAAAACATTCCCCTGAATACAAACACATACGATTAAATGACTTGCAGAAAAAAACGCCTCGCGTTTTTTCCCTTGGTACGCCGTTCGCTTCTGGAAGTTGCCAGACGTGATTTCCTTCAACACCGCTTTTGCTGAGGTCGCCATGAGTAACAGTCCACCCGACAAACAACGATCCACGCTGCTGCGATTGCTGGATTCGTTTTTTCAAGAAGAGAATATCAAATGGGTGCTGGGACTCGGGGTCTGCATCCTGCTGGGCTCGTCGCTGCGGCTGGTGACGCTCCACTGGCAAGAATACACTCCTGTTTGGAAGTATCTGATTCTGCTCGCTTATACCGGGGGCGTTTTTGCGCTTGGGGAGTTTGGCTATCACCGGATGGGACTGCGCAAAACCGGGACAGTGCTGATGTCGCTCACGGTTCTGTTAATCCCCATCAGTTTTTTAGCCCTGCATTGGATTCAAGCTGACGCCGAAACGTCCTGGACTGAGGGGTTGCCGCAGTTTGGGTTTCTGGGAGTCAACCTGATCTGGAGCACCTATGCCGCCAACCATATTTTTCGGCATTTTCTTCGTAAGTCGCAGCCAACCTTTCTGGTCAGCTATTTGATCTTGTGCCTGGCCGGTGCGATTGTTCCGGGGTTGCCTGTCGCCTGGAAACCGGTGCTCGCGTTGGCTCTTTGGGCTGTTTTTGCGGCCGGAACGGTGAAGGTCAATCGGCACGTCTTCTGGCTCACCGAAGAACACCGCCTGACACGCATTTTCGGTTTCTTTCCGATCGCTTTATTGGGGTCACTCTTCGCCGTCGTGTTTCAACTCGGAATCGCTGCAGAGATTTCGACCCCCTGGATGGGGCTGATCTGCACGCTTGTGTCTCTGCCGGTGCTGTTGACGGCCGATACCGTCGCCCGGGTCTTCGAGCAGCGTACGGGTGGGATTGTACGGCCGATTCCCTGGAGCATCAGCGGCCCGTTAGCAGTGGGGGTGCTAATGACTGCTGCGGGAGTCCTGTTGGCGATGACGGGATTGGCCGTGTCGCCACCGAATCCGATCGTGATACCGACCGCACTTCTCGCCGCAATTGCCATGGGGCTGATTGCGGCTCGAACCAAAAATCCCGCCTTTGTTGGGGGGCTGATCCTCTGTGTCATGGTCGTTTATCAGACCACACCGATCCTCTTCAAAGAGCTGGTGTTGCAACTGCGGGACCAGGCAGCAGCCGCGGTGCGGGAAGAACGACTTCCCTATGCCTTTTACGGTTTGACTTATGCTCCCTTGATCGCACTCTTCACTGCGATCGCAGCGATCCTGTATCGGCGGGGTGAGCGTCTGTTTGCTCGTCCACTGCAATTCACGGCCATGGGGTTGTCGCTCTTGCTGCTGGGGGCCTCGTTCCTGCATCCTGCGGCCATTCTCCCCGTCGCTTTGCTGCTCTGTCCCCTGTTGGCCTTGTCGGGAGTTTTGTTTCGGCAACCTGCTTATTTGATTCCTGCGGTGGTCTCGTTTCTCGCGGCGGCCTACGGTCTTCCTGGGTTTGCTCAACAAATCCTTCCTGGGTTTGCTCAACAAATCCTGTCGGCAAACATCACTCCGGTATTTCCCCTGCTAGTCTGGACTGCGGCTGCCGGGCTGCTACTGGTGCCGGGAATGTGGGTTGATCGCTGGTTCAGCCGATTTCCGGGATCGAACAAAACCCCGACCTGGTTGGGGGTGACTCAGGTTTGCCAGCGGTTCAGTCTGGGAGCGACGATCGTGGCGTTGGGATGGTGGCTGGTACGGTTTGCCTCCCCTGCGATGGTGGCCGAATTGGGACCTGAAACCCTGGCGGCGGTCTGTATCATAATTTTGCTCAGCAGCCACACCCTGCGGTGGCTCACGCCTGGGTTGGGGGAATTGACGCTGGTCTGTGCACTCGGTCTGGTGCAATTGGGAGTCCTTCACCACGGCGGCTTCCAGGTCCAGAGTTTGGAGCGGTTGTGTGGGATGTTGCTGATCGCCTGGGTCTTGAGTTACCTGCTGGCACAAATTCCTCGGACTCGCGTCGCACAGGCCTTTGGACTGGCCACGTTCCGAGTCAGCTTAAACGGGCTGGGAGTCTTGTTTGGATTGTTTACTCTGGACTGGTTCGTTCAACATGCGATTGCCCCGTCACAGTCACCGCTCAACCCGCTGTGGGGATTGCTGATGCTGGCCTGGGGTTTTGATGCGGCTCGCCGCTCGGGACAGCCTCAGTTATCGATGCTGGTTTGGGGAAGTTTCTTCCTGTTTGTGACCGCAACCCTGACCCGTTGGCTGGGGCTGGATGAGGCTCGTCACTGGTGGATGCTGGCCTGGACCGTCACAGGACTGGTGCTCGTGGGCTTGCGACAAGTGATGCGTTTGCCGCCGCACGATTTGTCTGCAGCGACCGACACAACGCCGTTGGCTGCGGGGGAGCGACAAGTTCCGGCGTGGATCGCACCGTTGGATCTGCTGCTACCCGTTTTGTTCCTGGTGATTGGTGCGATCAGCCTAGCCTGGCTGGACTGGGGACAACGAATCAGCGGGCTGCTGGCCTTGGCCGGATTGTTGACAATTCGCCGCTGCCGATTCCATCTGGACTTGTCCGAGATGCTTTTACCACTGTTGAACTGGCATTTGCTCGTCGCCTGCATCGCGTACTGTGTCGGAGCAGACGGGTTTGTGTTTGAGCTGGGGCGAGATCAGATCGCATCCTTTGGGATGTTCATCGCGGCGGTGGGGGGGATCAGCGTGCTGTGCGTTGAAACTCGACTCCGCAAAAGGATTCAGGAGCCACAGATTATCGATCAATTCGGTTGGCTTTTTGCTCAGGACGACTCCCATTTCCGCAAAAGAATTAAGGGGCCACAGATTGTCGATCTGCATCAGTTGCTTTTAATGTGCCTGGTTGGCGGCCTGTTAGTGGTAATGCTGGAGTTGAAAAGTTCTGCGGATTGGGGTCCGATTGACCAGCTGTTTGGGGTGGTCTCGTGGGTTGCGATTGCTCTGGCAACATTCATGGGAGCGGTCCGAAATCAGGATCAGGCCCGTGTCTGGAGCGGACAGGTTGTCATCCTGGGGGGGATGATCTATGGAATGCTCTGCGGTCTGCTGGCTCCTTCGGTGGCGGGGACACCCTTAGTGTTCTTAGTGGCAGGGCTGTGTTTCTGGACGTTCGGCCGCTGGGCCAAATCCGATTCGCGACTGGCGATCCTGTCATCGTCGTTTGAACGAATCGGCTATTGGTTGCCGATGGCGGTCTTGCCTTTGACCTTGTTGGCGCAATCGATCACTCCGCATCGGGCCTGGGCTGGTGCGACAAGTTTGCCGATACTGGGGGCCGCCGCGTTTTACTTCTGGCGTGCGGTCGAACAGCGTCAACTGGGAACGGCCGTGATTTCGCTGGTGATGCTGAATCTGGCCACCTTGCTGTTGTGGAAGGACTTGAACTGGTCCGATCCTCAGTTGTTCCTGATGCCGATTGGTCTGTCGTTCATGGTGTTGACCAAATTGATGCAGCGAGAGATTCCTACTGAGAATCGTGAACGTCTGCGACTGATTGGGGCGCTGGTGATCCTGGTCTCGCCCGTGTTTCACATCCTGAGCGGAAGCTGGTTGCACATCCTGACGCTGATGGTGGCCTCGACTGTTCTGTCGCTGGTCGCGATCGGCCTGCGGAATCGTTCGCTGCTCTATACCAGTACGGCGTTCCTAGTGGCTGACCTGGTGGCACTGGTGACCCGCAGCAGTCTGGATGAACCGAATGTGCTGTGGATTATCGGAGTTTTGCTGGGGGCCTCGATCATCGGATTGGGGGCGTTTTTCGAGAATCATCGGGAAACGGTGCTGGCTCGGCTGCGGGGCTTGGCGGCCGAATTAGAGCAGTGGTCTTAGAACCTGGTCTTAGAACCTGGTCATAAACCGGGTCTTTGCCAAACAGAAAACTGTAGTCGAAGTTGGAATGGTCTGTTTGATGTCTGTGTCGGTTTGATGTCTGCAGGCATGTTGCCTGTGGTCACTTTTTACTGAAAACGAGGTGTCTGATGAGCTGGCTTGAACAATTTACCCTGGTGATGCGATCGAATATGACTCTGTTGCGGGAACGGTTTGAGGACCCCGAGCGGATGCTACACCAATTGCTGATTGACATGGAGGAAGAACTCGAAAATGTCCGGGCGGGTGTTGCTGAAGCCCTGGCAGATGAGATTCAGCTTCGGCAACAGGTTGATGCTGCTCGCAAGCAGGCCGAGCAATGGCTGGTCCGAGCCAAGTCGGCCATCGAGCGTAAAGATAATAGTGCGGCTGAGGCCGCGCTGGACCAGAAGTTACGAGCGGCAGAGCAGGCCGATGATCTGACGAAAGAATACGAACGGCAACAGCAGGAAACCCGGAAATTGCGTGATTCGGTCCAGGGTTTGGAAGAGAAAATTCGCCAGGCACGACAACGCCGCAGCTTGCTACTGGCCAGGATGACGCGTGCCAAATCGACTCGACAAATCAATTCCGCCCTGAGTAAAGCCGAAGGGGGATCGGCCTTTGCGGAATTTCATCGACTCGAATCGAAAGTGAGTCGGGAAGAAGCGTTGGCCGAAGCGTATGACCGGATGGATGGCCGTGATCCGGATGCCGAAGAATTGGAACGCCAGTTTGCCCAGTTGCAGCGGTCTGAACAATTGCAACGGGAATTAAGCGCCTTGCGTCAAGAAGTGATTCCTGCGGATCCGCAAGAATGAGTCACAACCTGTGGCAGGATCTGCATCAGTTCCTCTGGTCATGGTGGAGCCATGACCAGATTCGAACTTCCCCCGCCGAGGGCCGTTTGTTGCGGGTCGAACCGGGGGACATTTTGACCGTGCGGGGACTCGATGTTACGGTGCTCGAACGGGCCGTCATCGAGTCCCCTGCGGGACCTGGCCTGCAATTCACCTGCCGCACCGCGACGGGGACTGGTGAGTTGCAGCTCACAATTCCGGATCAGGGGCCGGGTCAGGGACTTGGTCAGAGACTTGGTCAGGTGCCACTGCAATTAGTGTGGCAGGAATCTGACGGCCCTTCCCCGATTCACGCGTGTGAAATCGAAGTTTGGCCCCGGGCCAAAAGAATCGGATTGCAAGATCCTTTCCTCAACCCGAAGCGGCCTTAAACGAAGTTGTTCCATCGCTGGGTGCAGGTTTTTTTGGCTTCGGGACATGACGAATGTCTTTGCTTGATTCCGTCAACCGGCAGCGGTTGCCCGACATCAGTCACCCAGTAGCGGGCACGAAAAAAACCAACCCACCCCTGGCGGAATGAGAATTCCCTTGCACGGCATCCATGCTAATCTCATCAAAAATTGTTCACGGGGAGACAACCACATCAAATTCGTTAGGATACTTTCTCTCTCGTCAATGACAGCGTGCGTTCACTCGCGCTGCTAAGGGGTCTTATGCTCGAAAACATGCCATTCTGGGTTTATGGCACTGCGGCGGTGATCGATACGGTGCTGTTGTTCGCGTTGGTGGAACGACATAACTGGCGTGCCGTGACCGTCTGGATGCTGCTGCTCGCCCTGGGAGTCTGGTGCTGGCACGGGGGGACGTTCGTCCGGTTTCTGGTGGACCAGTCTGTGGGGCCGCTCGCCAATCCCGTTCGTTGGCTGGCGACGGTATCCATGGCGTTTGGAATCCTCTTGATGCCCAGTGCTGCGGTGCATGGGACCTGCCGATTACTCAAACATAAAAGCTTCCGGATCAGTCCCCGTGTCGACCTGCGTTTGGCCTGCTGCTACCTGCCGCTCCTGCTGCTCTGGCCCATTGCACTGCAACTCGCCTCGGATCCTAGCGGGAAATTTCCAGAACTACTGAAAAGTTTTCACGTCCCCTATGCCACCTGGCTTTGTCTCGTGAGCGGCTTCACCGCGTTTGGTCTGATCCGGATCGGGGTGGATTCGCCCGAGCCTCCCATTCGCCGATTCTATTACTCGCTGGCAGCCAGTATGGTGCTGATTGCCCTGCTCACCACCACCTTCATCGCGATCTTTGACCGGTTTCCAGTCACTGCAGGTCATCTGCAGAACTTCGTGGGTTTCTCGCCCATCATTCCGGTCCTGTTGTTTTCTTACTTCGTGATGCGATTTCAATTATTGCCGCTAATCCTGGAACGAACACTGGTTTATGGCGCGGTCTTGATCGGAATCATGCTCTTTCACGCCGTGGTCCTGAAAGATGCCGTGACAGATGTCGCGACGCGTTATCAACTTGATCTGGGCGTCGTGGAAGGGATGCTGGCCCTGGCGATCATTCTGCTGTATCAACCGCTTCGTGATCGCGTTTCGGCGGCACTGCAATCCTTACTCGATGCTTCGAACGACCGGCGCAGCGACCGCCAGCGTCTTGCCGTGCAACTCGCCACCCGCGCCGGTGATTCGGTTTCCGATTTGCTCGTCTGGTTCACCAGCACCATGCAAAGTTCGTTCGGCACCGATCGGGCTGCCGCCTGGTTGCGAAATCGAGACGGGGAAGTCCTGTTCCGTGCGGGGCGCTCGGAACTGCTGGACGAGGATCACGTCGCACAAATTCTGGCAACGATGTCCCGCACAGGTGACTCGTTCATCTCGCGCTATTCCGCAGCCGATCCGCAAGTTCTGGCAATTCTGGATCGGATTCAAGCGGGAGCGGCCTTGCGGTTTCAGCATGCCCACATTGAAGGACTGTTTTTGATCGGATGTCGACATTGGGGACAACCCCCTACTGCGGAAGATCTGCATTCGTTATCATTACTGGTGGAACAATTTGGGATCACGCTGCATAACTCGCAATTGCAATTGCTGCAGGTCGCTGCCGAGCACCGAGTCTTTCAGCAGGAAAAACTCTCGGCATTG
>CAMBQP010000075.1 GCA_945869955.1 Schlesneria paludicola DSM 18645 | reverse complement strand
CCTGAATCACTTAACCCTGAATCACTTAACCCTGAATCACTTAACCCTGAATCACTTAACCCTGAACCACTTAACCCTGAATCACTTAACACCGGGACGCCAATCGTGCGAGACTCAATCTCGACCCCGTACCGATTGCTCCGACTGATCATCCGGTCATTGTGCCTCTGCTCCGCGTTGCGCAGTGGTCACCTGCAACATCTGGCCGCACAAGATCGAATCCTCCACCAGCAAGCGGGCGGGGGCCGTTTTTGGATGAACGGATATATCGAGGAATACAACGGGCGGGAAATCTTACTGAAAATCAAACCGGGTGAGACACCCCGTCGGTATCCCCGAGGCGAAGTGATCGAGGTGGTAACCGAGTACACGCCACATCATGACCAAGGGCGAAAACTCTATGCTGCCGGAAAAATCGCCGAAGCACGCCCCGAATTGATCGCCGCCCTCGAAGAAGAAGATCGCCCCTGGGTCCGCCGCGAAATTCTTGCCACCCAGGTCAAATGTGCCCTCTGGATCGGTGATTATCCCACGGCGATCGCCCGGTTTCTCCCTCTTGTCCGCTCAGATGCCGAAACGTTTCATTATTCACTCGTCCCCCTCAACTGGACGACCCGCCCCCCCACCGAACATGTGCGATTCGACGCCCGGGACTGGATTGCGTCGACCGAGTCCCCCCGGAATAGACTCATTGGTGCCAGCTGGTTGCTCAATGTCTCGGACGGAACTGCCGACGCCGAACTGACCTTGAAACGACTTGCTCGTGAACCCGATGTCCGCATCCAACGACTCGCTCAAATGCAATTATGGCGACGAAATCTCAATGGAAACGCGGTGGTCGATCCCGACGAAATCCGACGTTGGACCGAATTTGCCGAAGCTCTTCCCCCCGAATTACGTGGTGGCTCGTACTTTGTGATTGGCCAGGCATGGAAACAACGTCAAGAATACGAACAAGCCGCCAGATCCTTTCTCTGGCTGCCACTCGTTTACGACTCGGACCGATGGCTCAGCAGCCAAGCCTGTTTTGAAGCCGCAGAATCACTTCGCCTAGCAGGCGACCCCGCACAGGCGGCCCGCCTCTACAGCGAAATCGTCTTCCGCTATGGAGACACACCATGGGGCAAGCAGGCCGAGACCCTCTGGAAAGCGACTGTCCCCAAAAACACCAAAAGTCCGCTTGCAAAAGAGCAAACGCCGAGCGAATAAACCGGATGGCCGCTGGTGGATTTAAGATGGTGATTTGTGAATGGCAGAGTTTTCAGTGGAAGAGCCTGCCACAGCCTTGCAAACTCAACTTCCGATCTCAAGGGGATTCTCTACTGACATCAAAACAAGCCGCTTCGACGCCGTTTCGGACGAGTAATTTTCCATGAACCAAAGTCAACTGGTTCCAGCAAAATCCGCTGTCCATGGCCTTAAACGTGGCGATCGGCTCGGGCTTTGCCGGCTGTGCGGGGACCAGCAACAGTTCTCCGTCTTCACTGATGATCAGCACCACGTCGTCCACCAGCAGCAACTGACCGTAACCGTATCGACCTGATTTCCATTGAATTTTTCCATTGCCCACATCGACGCATGCCAAAGTTCCATCATCAAGACCATAGGCATACCCCTCACGAATAAAAAAATCGTTGAATTTGGGGCGAAATCGATTCGTGTGCCAGCGCTGCTTGACGACCCACGCCCCATCAACCTGTTCGAGATCAATGCAGCTGGTTCCGATTCCGTATCCGGTACCAAATAGTAGCGAATGGTCATCCAGTCGCCACGGCATGGTTGCGTTCACTTTCGGAGGATTTTCCAGGGGATAGAACCAGAGCTCGGCTCCCGTTTCCAACGAGTGCCCCGAAAGGCCATTCGCCTGAGGAATCAGCAGTTGCCGCACCCCACCCAGATCCTCGACCCGCGGACTGCCGTAGCTGGACTGATGCTTGCCAACCGCCCAGACACGTTGTCCTGATTTCTTATCGTAGGCAGCAACCCCTTGGTCATACGCCGGTGCCCCTTCCTTGCTCGTCCCTCCTGGAATCACGATCACCAGCTGATCAACAATCAGCGGGGATCCCGACATCCCCCATTCCAAATTGGACGCAGGAATGTTTCCATTCCCGGCATCCTGCAAAATATTGGTACCCCAGACCGCTTTGCCTGTGGCGGCATCGAGACAATTCAAGAGGCCAGTCCCCCCCAGCGTATACACGAGTCCCTCATCAAACTGAGGAGTCGCATGAGGGCCGGGTCCGCCGTTGGCGTCAACAATCGAAAGGACCGTCTCGTCCGCATGGACCCATAATTCTGCTCCCGTGTCGAGTTCATAGGCCACGACACACTCGTTCGAATCACGCTGCTCTTGCGTAAAAGCATATTTTCCGATGACGGCAAACCCGGACCAACCACGCCCAACCGGATGACGCCAAAGTTCTCGTGGAGGTGACTGATCCCAATTCCGCCTCAGCGATCCGCCAGACACCAGCCCGTTCCGTTGTGGACCACGAAACCCTGGCCAATCCCCCTGGGTCGCCACCAGCGGCACCAAGGCCACGGTAGCAGGATCATCCTCAGTGGATGTTTTCGCTTGGGGCAAAACGGCTGCAGATTGCCGTAATCGATACGCCCTCGCCACTTCATCGGCCGTCGGCTTGGAACGCAAGACGAGTCGGCGAGGAACCATGGCACCATCCCACTCCAGCCGGTAGGTCCTGAAGAAGGCAGTAACCCCCGCCAGAATCAAGGCGACGCCCCCTAACCGGATCTTCCAGGACCAGCCGGAAAAAAAGAGCCACCAGATCGCGAGAGCGAAGAGTGCTGCGGGCCAGACAAATAAAACCGACATTGTGGAGTAGGTCGCATCATCCCACCACATTCCCCACAAAATCCCTTGTGCGGCCGAGGCCACAGCCAAAATGCCAGCGGCCCAGATCCAACGGCCACGCCGGTCCGGCTGTGTGATTGTGGAAACGACAGCCGCCAGTGCAGCAGATTCAGAGGAACTCACGAATTCAATCCTTCAGGTTCAGGACAGGATCCCAAATAAAAGCGTCGTAATCTTCTGCGGTCTAAACCGACTCGTCAAGCAGCGACGTCTTTTTGAACCCGTTTCGCGGGAAATCCCTGAACCCCTTTTACAGGGAATCCCTGAACCGGGGCCGAAATTGCAAGGTCAAACCGCACCCATCGCAGACGCCTCTTTTTTTTCAATTCCAGATTCAAACCCATTCTCAGCAAAAGGCTCCTTGTCGCATCGGAAACGGCTTCTTAGAATTTGCATATCCATCCACCGGACACCTTCACTGAGTCATCAGAAGAGTTATGGCAGAAGACTACTACAAATCGCTGGGTATCCCCAAAACGGCAACTGCGGACGAAATTCGCAAAGCCTATCGTAAACTGGCGCGTGCCAATCACCCCGATGCCAAGCCCGATGACCCCCAGGCGTCCACAAAATTTAAAGAGATCCAGGACGCCTACGATGTACTGAGTGACGCGAAAAAACGCCAACAGTACGACCAGTTTGGTGTCGACTTCAGCAAAATGGGTCCGGGTTCAGGCCCGACAGGACGAGGACCCGGACCTGGCGGTTCGGGGACCATGGATTTCAGCGATTTTTTTGGACCAGGAGGAGTCGACCTCGGTGAGATGCTGCGCGGGGGGGGGCAGCGGCGGACCAAACGAAGTCCTGTTCGAGGCGAAGACTTGCGCGCCACTGTGCAGGTTTCTTTCGAGACTTCCATCACCGGTGGTTCCGTCGATGTTCAGGTGGATCGCGGGTCAAAACTTGACACATTGAGTGTGCGGGTTCCCGCAGGATTAAACGATGGTCAGGTGATTCGACTCGGAGGCCAGGGAAACCCAGGATCCCGCAGTGGGGAATCGGGCGACCTGTTGTTAAAAATTGAAATCCTGCCGCACCGGTACTTCCGCCGTGAGGGGTCTCACCTGCTCCTCGACCTTCCCATCACTCCGTTTGAAGCGGTCTTGGGAACCAAAGTGGAAGTCCCCACACTCAGCGAAGGGGCCATGGTCGTCAAGATCCCGCCAGGGACCTCCAGCGGAAAAAAATTGCGGCTTTCCGGCAAAGGAGTGCTCGATTCACAAACCAAACAAGTGGGTGATCAGCTGGTGGTGATTAAGATTGTTCTCCCCAAAACCATTTCTGATCGGGACAAGGCTCTGTACGAGCAACTGGCCGAAAGCGGTTCAACCGTTCGCGAGGGACTCTGGTGAAGCAATCCATCGGTTTTGTACGCCGCACCGGGAAGAGCTGCTTCAAAACGGGGGCCTGCTGCGCGGGTTTGCTTTTATTACCTCTGGTTCTGCTGGGACAAGAGACTCCTGCGGTTTCCCCTGACGATTCTGTGCCGTCTGCGCAACAACTCACGACACAACCGCTGGTTGACACCACCCTGATCGATGACATTACCACTCGCTCGGCCGATACCGAGGATCCCATCCACACTGCCGAGGACGATCTGCGAAACCTGGAAAAAAAACGAAAAGCTTTTGCCGGGCTGGCCGCGCTGGGAGGAATTGCCATCCTGGGTGTCGGGATCATCGCTGCGACCATGATGTGGGCGACTCGCCTGCGGCGACTCGCACGGATCGATGGCCCGTCCCAAAAAACCGTTGGTAATGACTTCTGGTTTCTCAAGCCCCCCAAACCGATCGCCAGCGAAAGGGAACTCTCGGATCGACGTCGTCCACCCTACACCGAGAATCCGGACAACAAGCGTCCAGGGAATGAGAACCGAGGGACTGAACACCCTGACAATGAGAATCGAAAAGAAGCGCCATGAGCCCCCAAACTTTCACCAAGGCCCAGCATATTCGCTCCCCAGCCGATTTTGAGCGGGTCTACGGGTTGAAATGCAAAGTGGCCGATGGAGTCTTACTGGTTTTTGCCGCCCATCATGAAAATCCGGTGACCCGCATTGGGCTGAGCGTCTCGAAAAAACATGGCGGAGCGATCGTACGCAACCGATTAAAACGACTGCTCCGCGAAGCATTCCGCCTCGTCCAGGATCAGATTCCGCCACACCTGGATCTCATTCTCATCCCGCTCAATAAGGAAAAGGCAAGTCTCGCCGCTTACCAGCAATCGCTCCTCAAAGGGAGTGATCGATTACAGCGAAGACTGAATCAGGCCGCACTGCATGATCTCAGCTTGCCTGATCTCACCTTGACTGACCCAGCAACAATGCAGAGACCTGACGCCAAGCCTGGCGAGACTACGCCATGAACGGATGGGCGTGGCTGATTCGTTTACCCGGCCTGATCCTGATTGCTGGTGTCCGCTGCTATCAGTACGCCATCAGCCCGCTGCTGGGCCCTCACTGCCGCTTTGACCCCACTTGCAGCAATTATTTCATTCAAGCAGTCCAGAAATATGGAGCGATTCTCGGAGCTTGGAAAGGGACTTGGCGAATTCTTCGCTGCCACCCCTTTTATCGCGGTCGGTACTACGACCCCCCTTGACGACAACCTGGATTGTCGGTCGGCTCGATTCACGCCTCGTGCAGCGGCGGCCTGCTTGGCGCCGCTGATGTATATTGCGGATTCACGACATGATCAGGACGCTCGCCCCGTAACCCCTGTACCAATTGTTGCATGGCCTGAGTTCGCATCGCAACCAGCGACTCAACCGAAACAAATGCGGCGTGTGGTGTCACGATCACGCGTTCATCCTGATAGAGCGGTTCGCTCAAATCCGGGGGTTCGGGTGCAAAGACATCCAGTGCCGCACCCGCGATCCGCCCCTCTTGCAAAGCACTCCAAAGCGCCTGAGGATCCACCAATCCTCCGCGTGAAGTGTTAATCAGATAGGCGGTCGGTTTCATCTGCTGTAATCGCTCGGCATTCATCAAATGCCGTGTTTCAGGGAGCAGGGGGGCATGCAGCGAAATAAAATCGCTTTGAGCAAGCAGTTCTGGTAACGAAACCATCTCACAACCGGTTCCGTGATCCGTTCCGGAGGGGGTATGCGCCAGCAGTTTCACGCCGAGCGACCGCAGTTTCGGAACCAGTTCCTGAGCGGTGTGCCCCAATCCCACCAACCCGACGGTTTGGGTCGACAAACGTCGCATGGGGGTGGCTGCGCCGAGGTTGTATTCACCCCGCTTGGTCCGCCCATGAAAAAAACCGATGCGGCGTGCACACGCGAGCAGCAATCCGAGTGCATGATCCGAAACTTCCGCGACACAATAGTCCGGGCAATTCGTCACCGGAATTCCCAATTCGGTCGCCGTCGCCACCGCAATATTGTCGATCCCAATTCCGAACCGCGAAACGATCCGGCAACGCGTTGCACTCCGGATGACCCGCTCGGTCACCTGCCCCCAATTCGTGGCAATCGCATCCACCTCTTTTGCCAGACGAACCAGTGTCGGTTCATCGGTCGAGGGTGCCTCGATCAACTCAGCCTGCACCTGCCGCAGGATCTCTCTCTCAATCACCGTATCTGGCCAGGCGCGATCGGTGATCAATACCCGAAACCGATTTGTCATCTGTATTCCCCAACTGACAAGGTTCCCCACCAGACAAGTCCACCCGACCGGTTCGAAACCAACAACAGGAAAATTGCAGTCGTGCGATATTTCTTCCCAAAGCTCGCGTCAGAGGATTGGGAAATGCAGCGCAGTCGATCTGTGGCCATGTCGCTCAGCCACTCGAAACCGAATCGCAGAGCCATTCGGCCACCGCCGCTTTGACTTGTCCGCTTCGACTATCGCTTTTTCTTTTTCGATTTTGCTTTGGGTTTGACCTCGTCTTCGTCGTCCTCGAGATCAAAATCGTCAATCGCATCCGAACTCAGATTGTCGTCGCTCCCGGAGGCGAGCAGGTCGCTGCTGGAATCGCCGAGTTGAAAATCGGATGTCTCGGAGACGTCGATGGCGTCGCTTGACTCCTCCATCACGGCGACATCATCGTCCAGGGTCTCAATGTCGTCACCCGAATCTTTTTTCCGGGCCGGCTCTTTTTTCGGTTCTGCCTTACGCCGTCCACCCACCAGGATGATCGCCGGAATCAATGCCGCAGTGATTGCCGCAATCAGGGTGATCCCAATCACCAGATACGCGATGGTCGACAGGTTCTCGGATTGAAACAGCATGGTGTTGACCAGCTCATAACCCAGATACGCAGCGGGAATCGCGGCGACCAATGATGTCAACATTTGTTGCAATTTTGTCACAGCGAAAGTTCCCCGAAAGGGTAGAGCGCCTTGGAAACACGAACCGGATTGATCTTAATTTCGCTGACCAATCGGTCACAAGATCGGCTTGAGCAAATCCTTCTCACCAGTCCATTTGCTTGACAATCCGTTCGTATTGTCAAGCTTCGCCGATTGCAACGATTATAAGAGAAGCGCCGGCGGATTTGGCGATCGACGGCGTTGTTTTCGCTGAGATGACCGGAAATTCCCCTCCCGCTGCCGCAGCAAAAAAGGGAAGGGAAGGGGAGGGGTGCCGGTTATGACCGCGCGTGTTTCGAGTCCTTGGGGGCCTGATAGCGAATCGCCAGATGGGGTGTTTCGATCCGCTTTTGGCCCGTCCCCAACGAACGGACACCAGCCTCGACCAAGCCTGTTGTGAGCAGTGTCCGTTCGATCGGGTAGGGGGATTTGCCAGTAACAAATGTCTCTTCGGCTTTTGACATGAGTGACGCCGAGTAAACCACATTGGGGACCGGAGGAAGATAGAACAGCGTCGAAAGCGGTTCCGCCTGACCTTTGATGCGAGCCGAAAACGTGAAGTCTCCGACCAGTCCGTTCACCAGCAGCATCGTGGCCTTGACGCCGTCCGCGTATTCAAAGCGGTAGGCCACGGGGTCTTTGACCCATTCACGAATTTGGGCCACGGTTGGATAGCGATGACTGAAGGTTTCGGGCTGTGCCAATGTTTGACTGCGGGTCAGGCAGGCCTGGAAAAGTTGCGGATCCCAGCCCCCTTTGGCCCATGAACCCGCCTCCATCGCCCGCCAGACCGCATCGCCACGCAAGGCCTGCATCGCGATGACGCCGGTTTCGCCTCCGCGTCGCCGTTCTGCCATACACTGGATCACCTCTAAGGCGTGAAAGTCGTAGCTATCAATACTTCCAATCGAAACACTCATCAGTTCCTCGACCTCGGCCCCGTGGGGAAGATCGATGTCCGGCATTCGCCATGTAACCGGAAGGGAAGAACCTGCGGTGAAGGCAAAGTTCAGCTCACGCGAGATATCGACCATTTCTTTGGCCCAATCCCAATTCCACGACAGATGTTTATCGTTAAAGACAGGAAGTGAACGCCCTTCCTGGCGAAAAATATCGGTCGCTTGTTTAAAAAATTCGTAGCGAGGATATTTGGTTTGTTCGAATTCGGTCTTGGGGTAATTCCCGTGTTCGCCGATGATCAAGACGGCATCCACAGCCAGTTTGTCACCCCCACAACGCAAAGTCTCGGCGATGGTGGGATAGATTTTGAATCCGAACTCGTCCGCACGGCGAACACTCAGATCGGTTTCGGGTTTCTGGTCAACATACGCCGCGACCACATCCAGTGCGGGACGATGCCAGCGACCGTTGATCGGATAGCCATGAAGAAAACGTTCGGCCATGTGCCAGGCGTGGCTATGATAACGCCATTCCGTGGTTAAAACGGCCAGCTTTCGTCTGGGAATCGCCGCTGCCGGTTCGGCTGCTGACACCAGGGTGCGAGCCCCCAACACTCCAACCCCCACCGTCCCAAGAAACGATCGTCGCGTCAGCATGTTTCATCCCTTTGTGTTTTGGACTTTTTCTGTTGTTGATCAATCGATTGGACAATCCTGTTCTAAGAACTTCAGCCACATTTTGAAACCAACCCGATGACAATCCCGAGAAAAGGGGGCGGAAATTTTGCCTGTCAAATCATCGCGATGAACCCCAGAACTCGTCGCAGACCTGATCCCATTTCTACACGATTTCCACTCAAATTCTGAATTTCGATCGCGCAGGCATGTTGATTGCATCCTCAACCGGAAATGGAAATCCCAGTTGTTGAAGAAGGTACGCACTTTCGCAAACGCCTAACTACACAGCACAAAAGCTCAATTATTGGGCTTGTGAAACTTGATAATTTGGTTTTCTCTGTCACAATTGGGTAAGTAGTTCAAAACACCTGCTGAAACTTTCGGTGAGAGGCTCATAATGACAGCAGAAGATTCTGCGGATGGGCATGCGAATTCAAGGGGTGGTGGTGGATGATGAGTATGGCTGGAAATGGCAAGAGTACCTCCCACGTGATTGATGGAATGATCGGCCACGGCCCTGCGATGACGGATGTCTATCGCCTGACTCGGCAAGTGGCGAGCACCTCCGCGACCGTTTTGCTCATGGGCGAAACCGGAACGGGGAAAGAGCTGATTGCCAGAGCGGTCCATGAACTGAGTCCTCGGGCCTCGGGTCCCTTCATCCGGGTGAATTGTGGTGCACTCAGCGAAAGCTTGCTCGAGAGTGAATTATTCGGCCACGTGAAGGGGGCGTTCACCAGCGCCAACGAGAATCGAACCGGACGTTTCGAGGCCGCACATGGCGGCACGATCTTTCTCGATGAGATCAACTCGATGAGCTACACGCTGCAGGTCAAATTGCTGCGAGTCTTGCAAGAGCATGAATTCGAGCGTGTTGGGGATACAAAAACGATTCATGTCGATTGTCGCGTTGTGGCCGCGACCAACCGGGATTTGCTGGATGAAATTGATGCGAATCGGTTTCGCGAGGATCTTTATTATCGCCTGAACGTGGTCCCGATTTACTTACCACCCCTGCGCGATCGCCCCGAAGACATTGGAGCCTTGGTGGCGTTTTTCGCTAAGAAGTATGCAGACGCCAATGGCCGATCGATCCCACAGGTTCCGCATGATGTGATTACGATGCTGCAAGCCTACAGTTGGCCAGGGAATGTCCGTGAACTGCAAAATTACATCGAGCGGGCAACCGTCCTGTGCATGAACGACCTGTTCACCATGGATCTCTTTCCGTCCCATGTCCGCGGACTGGCCCCGATGAGGATCAGCCGTGTCAAAGCGGGAGGGATCCAGAAAATGTGCAGCGAACTGGTGACACTGGGGATGCTGGAAGCGGGTGATGCGGCTCAGGATATTCACGAACGAATCGTATCACTCGTCGAAAAAGAAGTGTTGCTACAGGTTTTGCGGACCTGCCAGGGGACGCAAACCAAGGCGGCTGTTCGGTTGGGGATCAATCGCAATACGCTGCATAAAAAAATCGAAGACTACGGCCTCGACTCCGAAGCCCGGTGATCCCTGTCATCCCCGGTGATCACCCAAAAATCGTTGTCGCATTACGACCGATGAGCACGATTGCGGCTTCAGCGATCGATACCGGGTTTCACAGTTTGGGTTTCACAGTTTCCAGTTGCGCAAAGAGCGGGGACAGAGCGGGCAGGTAGTGCTTCCATCGGGCAACCGAGGTCCCATATATTGGTTGACGCACCTGGGTGGCACTCGCCGTGCGGATGGGACGCCGTTGTTCATGAAATTTGGTACAGGCGGGGTTCCATTCGAGTCCGACCCAATTGACTAACCGCCGCGCTGTTCCTTCGAGGTCCACAACGGTCTCTTCGTAGTCGATCTCCAGGATCTTTCCCGGAAAGCAACGCATCCAGTGATCCATCAGTCGCTGGTAAGCCAGGAATCGCCCCGAAATGTGCTCGAACTGATTTGCCCAGTGGATCTGCCGGAAATTGGTCATCCAGCACGAGACCGCGATATCACGCAGGTCGCGACGGCAATGAATGATTTTTGCATCGGGGAACAGCGTTGCGATCAGTCCCACAGAGAGATAGTTGTCGGGCATTTTATCGATCACGCGTAACGCGGGTTGATTCCATTTCGTCAATTGCTCGAGAAATTGTCGAGAAATTTCGGTAACGAGCGGTCCCTCGAGCTGTTTGATGCAGGCTGACGCAGGCAAATTCAAGTGGGTGAGCTCGGGAAGGGCGGCGAATGTTTTCCCAGCCAGTCCCTGTTCCCCCGCGCCAAAAACCTGAGGATGACTTGCCAGAATCTGTTCCGTCAACGTCGTTCCGGACCGAGGGAGTCCGATGATGAAAACGGGTCTGATCGAGGTTGATCCGAACGCTTTCAACCGCTGGAAGTCGTCGGGTGTAAAAGCCTCAATCAGGCTTTGAACAAACTGGTCATGTTGTCGCGGGTCATAGCTCAGCCCCCGACGAGTTCGATCAATGGCAGCGAGCGAATTCGCCTGGAAGAGTTCTTCTGCCGCCTGCACGTAGTGACCTTGTGCATCGTCCACCTGCGCAAGACTGAACAGCAAAGAGGCTCGTTTTCCCGCACTGAGACTGCTGTTTGCTGCCAGCGTGCGAAGTATGTCCCCGTCGGATTCAGGAAGTTTTCCGCGCAGCAGAGTGGCGAGTTGCGCGTACGCTCCACTCTGCGCCGAATCATGGTGAATCGCCCGACGGAACGAGTTTTCGGCCAGGTCAAGATCACCGGCCTCTTCGAATAGAGTCCCCAGACTGCAGTGGGCAATCGCGAAATCAGGGCGGATACGCAGTGCCTCGCCATAAAATTTTCTCGCCTCGTCGAATGCTCCCTGTTGATATAATACCGTCCCCCAACCATGTTGGGCATCCGCAAATTCAGGAGCGAACTCGATGGCTTGTTGATAATGTCCCGTCGCCTCGACGAATTGCTCTCGCTCCCAGTAGAGACTCGCCAGATTGCCATGGATTCTGGCAGAATTCGGATCCTGGATCAGTCCCTTCCGATACCAGTTGAGAGCCACATCCAGATTTCCTTCTTCTTGATTGGCTTGGCCCAAATTATTACAGGTCATGCTCAGTTCAGGGTTGAGACGCAGCGCTTCGAGATAGGATGCTTTGGCGTCCTGCAGGCGACCCAATTCCCGCAAAACGTTTCCCAGGTTGTTGTGTCCCTCCGCAAAAAACGGATTTAAACGAACGGCTTCCAGGCAATGATGCAGCGCTGGTTCTCGCTGGTAGCGTTCCAGTCGCAGTTGGCCGAGATTCGAATGGGCGGTGGAAAGAGTCGCATCGAATTCCAATGCTTTTTCAAAATGAAAAAGAGCCCGCTCGATTTGCCCCGCCTGACGGAGCGCGGTTCCCAGGTTATTATGAGCCAACGCAAAATCAGGCCAAATTTCCAGCGCTCGTTGAAACTGCGCGACGGCCTCCTCGATCTGCCCGACGGCCTGACAAAGGAGCCCGAGATTGTTGAATACACCGGGGGAATTCGGTTCCAGGTCGAGTGCACGCTGACAGCAGCGGCGTGCGGACTCGAATTGCCCCATGGCACGATAGACTTCCGCCAAGTTAGCATGAAAAGCCGCCTGATGCGGTGCAAGCGCAATCGCTCGGCGAATGAAATCAACTCCGTTTTGGTGATCCCCCCGTTGATGCACGAGAACGCCGAACAGATGCAAAACAAAGGGATCATCCGGGGTTTGGCCGAGAATCCGTTCATAAACCCGCGCCGCCTCGTCAAATCGCCCCTGTTCGTGATGCTGGATCGCCAGATTCAGGTCCGGTTCCATAGATTAACCAACCTTTTTGGGGTTCGATTCCAGAGACACGGTGTGTAACGCGACAGGGATCAATACGGTGCCGAAATAGACATTCGGACCTTTCGCCAAACCTTTAACCCCGTTCGTAGCTGCCAGACCAACCCCACCCCCCATGACCGTATTTCCTGAAACGACGTTGGTTTCGAGGGCCGGTTGAGATTGGCTGGCAAAAATCCCACCTCCTAATCCCGCACCCCCATCGCCACCAATTCCCCCGCTAAAGACGCCCCCGCCGCGACCACCCTGGGCGGTGTTGAGGCCGATGACATTTGACTTCATTACGCGCGATGGTGACAGCGTGACACCAAGAAATATCCCACCTCCTTCACCATGTCCACCATCGCCGCCGTGTCCCGCCGCGATCCCCTGGCCCCCCGTTCCCCCGCTGGCCAGATTTGACTGCATCACATTCGACTTCAATGAGAATGTCCAATGACTGTTCTGCACTGACGGACTGCTGCTGACTGTGGAATTGAGATTCAGGCCGGTCTCATTGAGAAACACCGCTCCCCCTTGCCCCCAACCGCCGTTTCCCCCCACGCTTCCGGTCCCACCACGGCCCCCGGTCGCACGATTGGAAAGAAACAGATCCCCGACCGATGAGAGTGTGATCGAAAAGCCGCTGACAAACAGTCCACCACCCGAGGCGTCCCCTCCGTCACCCCCTGTCATCGCGTCGCCGAGATCCGCGCCGCGCCCCCCAATCGCCGAATTCCACTGGAATAAGTTGCCGAGAAGTTTCAGCGGACTGGTTGTCGTACTGCCACCAATCAAGAAGACTCCGCCACCCTGTCCAGCCCCTCCACTTTCGGCTTGACCAACGCCCCCCAGGGCCACATTCTTTAAGAAGAGATTGGATACGAGTGAAACCGGGGACGAATTGTTGGAAATGTAGGCCCCCGCCCCCTGCGCTGCCCCACCCTGTAGCCCGTTTCCCCCGAGGGCCACGTTGTTGGAAAGAATGTCCCGAGTGAGATTCATGGCCCCTTGTGCGAAATAGATCGCCGCTCCTTGAGCGGCCCCACCCATGGCGCTGGAATCGGCCGCTCCACCTGAGGCACGATTCGACTGGAAGAGGTCGTGGTCCGAGTTCACGAGATTGTAGGAATTTCCAGCACAGTATAAACCCGCTCCTTGAGCATTCCCCCCGCTCCCTCCGGCACCCGAGCTTGCGGAACCGCCGCTGCCACCGTAAGCAAAGTTCGAGGAGAAGACGGCATGGGACATGGTGAGCGACAAACTCATTGAGCCCCCACCGACGAAGACTCCGCCCCCTTGGGCATTTCCACCATTCCCACCTGTGGTTCCGGAACCGCCTGTCCCTCCGACCGCGTTATTAGAGAGAATTTTCACTGGATTGGCGGCGGTCCCCAGGATGACGCTACCGGCGGACGCGAAAATGCCCCCTCCTTGGCCATTCCCCGCATTCCCGCCCGTTCCGCTGACCCCACTTCCACCCGAAGCCTGATTCGTTGCAATCGTCGATCGGTAGATCGCCAGCTTTCCGCCAGAACTATAGATTCCACCCCCTTGAGCATCTTCACCGGGTGCCCCGATGGCCTTGTTTCCAACGACCCAGACGTTGTTGAGGGTGAGCGAATTTCCGTTATCGAGGATGGCGCCACCCCGTGCGGGTCCCTCGCCAAATACGCCGTCATCGGTGGCATATCCGCCGGTGATGATCAGGTGATTAAGAATCACATTTGTGCCAGGAAATAGCTGAAAGACACGGTCTTCCAGCAGGCTGGCGTCAATCATCGTCGCACC
This sequence comes from Schlesneria paludicola DSM 18645, assembly GCA_945869955.1. GTDB lineage: Bacteria > Planctomycetota > Planctomycetia > Planctomycetales > Planctomycetaceae > Schlesneria > Schlesneria paludicola_B. Next base: position 11,911 of record CAMBQP010000075.1, on the reverse strand, counting down.
GGGGCCAGAGGTTCCGGTGCCGTTGATTACGAGGGTATGAATGGTGTTATTGATATCAAGATCCCCATCGGTGCCGTCATCCAGTCCCGATTGTGGTCGCGTTAAGGAATAGGTTCCCCCCTTCAAGTTGATCGTGACCGTTCCCGTGGCCGTACTGTTGTTTGCCGCAACGATCGCATCACGCAAGCTGACCACCGTTCCGGGGAGACTCGCATAACTGTCCGTAAAAGACGTTGGCGAAAAAAGCGATTTCGAATTTGTTGCAATCGGAACAACCGGTACGATTCCGAGTGGTCCCATCATCCCGGCCAGGGGGAGGCTCCATGCGGTCGGAGTGACCGCAGCGACCGATGCGACCCCGATTAAGAGTGTGGTGTTCAGGGGAGAGACTACCGCGAGGGGGGTGACGGTTAAGTAACCCTTAATGACCGATACAGTTGCCAGGGAATTGAACGGATTGTTGACCGTAAAGCTTGCTCCCCAATTACGTAGATTGAAGGAACCTCCTGCAGTGATGTGATTCACGAGCAGCGAGGTATAAGTCAGGGGTTGGCCTGGCTGAGCGACTTGCGGCAGGCCTGGAGTTTGGAAAAAGTCGACGGCGGGTGCCAACCTTGCATCGGAATTTCCCACAACCTGAGCCATCCCATTGGGTGTGATGAGCAGCGCCGTTTGCTCGTTAATCCCGATTCCCTGCGGGCGCTGATTCGCCGACCAGTTCGAGGAATTCACGCGTGCCAGTAATGCGACCATGCGTCCCATTCGGTCACGGTTTTCAAAATGGGTGTCGACAAGGGTGTTCTTCAGTTGCGGGAGCAAGAGAGGGTTAATGAAATTTTGATCGATGGTGAGATTCGGATCGAACGGATCCAGCATCGCCTGGCTGGACCTCATACTGCCGTAATCGGCCGTGTAAATATATTGGCTCAGAACATCGGTCCCAGCGCTCGTACCGCCAATCGGCACTCCCCTCGAAATAACGGTCGAGATCGCCGCTTGTACGGGTGTCCCTTTCCAAAAATCGAGATACTCGCCCTGAGCCCCGCCTCCGATGAAGATCGCATCGGCATTGCGGATGATTTGCGCCACCGCTGGATCCATGGCTGCCGCACGGTTGGGGATCACGAGGGTGGATACGGAATTCACACCGCCAAAATCGTAAATGTACGAATTGTATCCTGGGCTGTCATAAGAGCGTAGCACGAGAAAATCTCCCTTTCCTCCCATGCGGCTGATCATCCACTGAAAAGCCTGATCAACATCAGTCCCTCCCCCTTTCAGTGCGATTCCACCCGTTCCAGGCAGGACGCCAGCATCTTGAGGGTTGCCGTAGCGATGATACAAAGAACCGTCCAAGCCAACCTGAACCGATGAAGGGATTGGCTGAGAACTCAAGTACAGCCGACCTTCCAGACACTCAATTCCAATCTGGGCCGAACGGCGACGGCGGCGGCGGGTTGATTGTGATTTACCGAGACCACAAAAAGCCCAGAAAAGTTCTTTGACCGATTTCGACAAACCGTAGTCAGCAGCATTCATGAGAGGGTTCTTAGGAAAAGAGAGGGTTCGTCGAAGAATCGATCTGCCAAAACCCACAGAGGGATTGAATCTTAATTTTTACAGTGTATGAATGACTGTGTATCATTTGCAAAAGTAAAAAAAAGACCTTCAAAAAAAACCAAACAACATCTTTTCACCAGTCGCAACAGTTGCATTTGCGGCATAATGACGGAGCGTTTTCGCTGAAACTCAATTTTGGCTGGGTGCTGGTGGATCGGTTTGATGCCACCGTTTTCCGCTTACCAGGGAGCGGCAGCCTGTCTGCCGATTGATCGTGGAGTCGAACAGCAGCAGTCGTTTCTGGTTCTCAATTCTGACCACCGAGATCGCGTGGTCCTTGTGGCCAGCGGGGTGGGCAGAATATGCTGCAGCGTTGATGCACGACGACCGTCGTGGCAAAGTTTTTTTACTCCGATCATGTGCCTGAGGTTTGTGATGGACCGGTTCCGCAGACTGTCACTGCTTTGGATCGTCGCATTCGTAATGCCGCTGGCTTCAATCAGCGCGGCGAATGAGGCTCCCCCGTTTGAAGAAAGCGCGCTCGAATTCTTCGAGAAACAGGTACGACCGATTCTGGTCGCACGTTGCTTTGAATGTCATTCCGTTGACAAAAAGACCCCGAAGGGGGGCTTAAGGCTCGATTCGCGTGAGGGATTGCTGAAGGGGGGAGATACCGGACCTGCGGTCGATCTGGACCACCCTGCAGCCAGCTTGCTCGTCTCTTCCATCAACTACGGTGACATCTACCAGATGCCCCCCAAATCCAAACTTCCGCCCGAAGAGATTGCGATCCTGACGAAATGGGTCGAAATGGGGCTCCCCTGGCCAAAAAGTGCTGCGGTGGCGGGCACGGTCAAGCCCTTCGACCTGGTCGCCCGCGCTGGTGAACACTGGTGCTGGCAGCCAGTGAAAGCAAGCGATCTTCCCGCTGTCAAACAGGCGGACTGGCCCGCTGCGGCCGCTGACCGATTCATCCTCGCCGCACTGGAATCCAGGGGATTGCATCCCGCTCCCGCTGCCGATAAGCGGACGTTGTTGCGACGAGTCTATTTTGACCTGGTTGGTCTTCCCCCAACTCCCGAAGAAGTTGAGCAATTTGCACAGGATCCCGATCCGCGTGCCCTCGAAGCGATTGTCGACCGTCTGTTGAACTCGGTTCATTTTGGTGAACGCTGGGGGCGTCACTGGCTGGATCTGACACGCTACGCCGAGACGCGCGGGCACGAGTTTGAACCTGTCATTCCAAATGCCTGGCAATTTCGGGACTATGTGATTCGCGCCCTCAACGCCGATGTTCCTTTCGATCGATTCCTCACCGAACAGCTCGCCGGGGACTTGATCGAACCCCGCTGGCGTGTCGCCCCCCCCGGGGCCGTACCTTCGGCCTTGCCGATCAACGAGGCGTTATTGGGAACCGGGTTCTGGTTCCTGGGCGAAGAAGTCCATTCACCGGTCGATATTCGCAAAGATGAAACGGATCGAATCGATAACCGGGTCGATGTGTTGTCGAAAACCTTCCTCGGTCTCACTGTCGGCTGTGCCCGTTGTCACGACCACAAGTTCGATGCGATTTCGCAGCGGGATTATTATGCCCTCGCGGGATTTGCCCTCAGCGGTAGCTATCGGCAGGTTCGCATCGACACCTTTGAACAGCATCGACAGATCGCCGAACAGCTCGACGACAAACGGCGAAGCGCTCGACAGATCGTGGCCCAGGAACTGACCGACCGCGCCAAACCGGTGCTTGATCAGCTTGAGCTCTATTTTCAAGCGGCGAGACAGGGATTGGCTGCAGGGATTTCGTTTGCCGATGCGGCCGGGGACAATGAGCCAATCGCACCAGGGGCTGCGATTCTGCAGCGTCTCGCAGACGAGCACCGACTGGATGCGAAATTACTGGCCAGATGGTGTCGAGAATGGAATTTGGCCAAATCCGATCCAGCGCACCCGCTGCATCTTTTAACCGCCATGGATCCGGCAGCACCCGCGGCGGGAACAACCCCCGCAAGCACATCGCCGGAAGCGAAGGAGGTCATTCCCGGACTGGTGGCAGACTTTGGTGATCCTGATTTTGTCTCTCCGATGCAGGATGGCGTTTCTTTCGGGTTACGACCAGTGGCTCGTGGGGATCTTTCGCTTGGTGTTGGTACCGCCGGGACATCCCCTTTGTCGGTGGCAAAAATCGGGGGTTGGGAGCGAGATTTCTTTTGGAAATCGCTCAAATTGGCCGGCGGGATGGAGCTGGATAACGGAACGCTGGGGGCCTGGCAATTCAGTGGACGAATGGTCCGATCCCCCGAATTCATCTTGAATAAACGTCACGTCTGGTATCTGGTCCGCGGATCAGTCCGGGCGTATGCCTCGGTCAATTCGCATCTGATCGTAGTGGGGCCGCTGCATGGGGCCGTCTTCCGTGAAGCGCGGCACAACGACGATCAATGGCACTGGGTGCCGCATGACTTGTCGCTGTACGGGGGACATCGGATGCACATTGAATTTGCACCGGTCGATGAGGCCCCATGTACCATCGCCATGGTCGTACAAAGCGATGAACAGCCCAAGTTCCCTGACCCGAGTGGAAATGGTCTGCCATGGACCGCTTTGGCAGGTCAGTCGATTAAGGAACGGACCGTTGCATTCGCCGGGGCCATCCGAACTGCCGCCGATTCGTTGCGAAAAACTCCCCCACAAGCAGCACCACCCCAGAACGCGCAGGCCGAGGTGCTGCCAACCGTTCCTTCCCGTTGGCAGCAGGCTCAGCTTGCACACTGGTTCGTCACTCATTCGTCGCTGTTCGGACTCGCGGAATTCCAGCCCTCCGTGACCGGTCTTGCCGAGACTGAAGCGGCCTTCGCCAAGCAGGTTCAATGGGAGTCCACGCTGGCCCCAGCGATGCTGGAAGGGAATGGGGTCAACGAATTTCTGCTGATTCGCGGGAACTCGAACACCCCCAAGGAACCGGTCGCTCGCCGATTTTTGGCAGCAGTCGAATCAGGTGATCAACCTCAGGGGGTATTCCAGTCGGAAACCGTTGCAGGAAGTGGGCGACAAGAACTGGCGCGCGAGATGTTACGCAGTCCACTTGTATCCCGCGTCGCCGTCAACCGGATCTGGCACCACCTGTTCGGACGGGGAATTGTTCCGACCGTGGATAATCTCGGAGTGCTGGGACGAGCCCCGTCACATCCCGAACTGCTGGATTATCTGGCAACTCAGTTCGTACAAAACGGCTGGTCGACCAAAGCCATGATTCGTTCGTTGATCCTGAGCAGCACCTACCAGATGTCGAGTCATTCCACCGAGGCTGATAACGTCGATCCGGATAATGCATTGTGGCACCGCATGCCGATCAAGCGTCTCGAAGGGGAAGCGATTCGAGATTCGTTACTGGCGGTCTCGGGACGGCTGGACCGGACGCCGTTTGGTTTGAGTGTCCCGATTCATCTGACGGAATTCATGCAAGGACGAGGTCGTCCAGGGGGAAGTGGTCCGCTCGATGGAAACGGTCGCCGCAGCATCTACATTTCCGTGCGGAGAAATTTTCTTTCGCCGATGATGCTGGCCTTTGATACCCCTTCACCATTTTCGACCGTTGGTCGCCGTACGGTTTCCAATGTTCCGGCACAGGCACTGATCCTGATGAACGACCCCTTTGTGATCGAGCAGGCCAATCGCTGGGCCGAACAGGTCGCTGCTGACGGTCCACAAACGGTCGAGCAGCGTCTCGATCGGATGTACCTGACTGCGTTTGCCCGACACCCCACACCCGCAGAAATTTCGGCGGCAATGTTGTTCCTGCAAGCCCAGGGGGTCAGCCAACCTGATCAGCAACGGGCGGCCTGGAACAATCTCTGCCATGTGATGTTTAATCTGAAAGAATTTGTGTTCGTCGAATGAGGCCCTGCATGTTTCCTTGCCAGCGATATCTTGATCAGCCAATCTCACGCCGTGCGCTGCTTTCTCAGGCGGCCCATGGGTTTGGTGCTGTGGCACTCTCGACGATGCTGCCGCACACGAGTTCCTCGGTCATGGCAGCAAGTCCCAGCGGTAATTCGCTGGCGGCTCAGCCGACCCATTTTCCGGCGAAAGCCAAGCAGATCATTTTCCTGTATATGGATGGGGGGCCCTCTCAGGTCGATACCTTTGACCCCAAACCGATGCTGGATCGGTACGACGGACGAGCCCCCCATGAAGTGATTGGGAAAGTGGAGCCAACCCAGTTTGCGAGTATTGGCAAGATCCTGAAATCCCCCTGGAAATTCCGCCAATACGGCGAGTCTGGGATTCCGGTCAGTGACCTGTTTCCGCACATCGGTAGTTGTGCCGATGATCTGGCGGTGGTTCGTTCGATGGTGGCCCCCTTTTCCGAGCATACGTTTGCCAACTATTTCCTGCATACCGGGCATGGCCAGCAGGGACGACCGAGCCATGGAGCGTGGGTCAGCTATGGACTCGGATCGGAATGTGACGATCTTCCCGCGTTTGTCATTCTGAATGGTGGCCTGATTCCCCCGGGGGGTATGGATTGTTTTGGTAGTGGGTTTTTACCTGCGGCGTATCAGGGCTCGGTCTTTACTTCGGGTGAAGCCCCTGTCGCCAACATTCGACCGACCGAAAAGTCGCGTGAACTGCAAGAGGCCAAGCTGGCGCTGATGCGGCGACTGGATCAAGAGCGACTGGCACAACTCGGTCACGTCGATGCGATCGAGTCGGCGATCGCAAATTATGAACTGGCTGCGCGGATGCAAACGGCTGTCCCCGCACTGATGGATCTGGGTTCCGAGACCAAAGAAACTCAGGATGCATACGGGCTTCATGATGAGTTCCCAAACACGCGAACCTATGGCCGACAATGTCTGGTTGCCCGCAGGTTGGTGGAACGCGGAGTGCGATTCATCGAAATTACCTGCCCGTCAGGGAACGGTGATCGCTGGGATCAGCACGCGGGTCTGGTCGATGGCCATACGAAAAACGCTCGCTCGGTCGATAAACCGATCGCCGCGTTAATCCAGGATCTGAAACAACGTGGCTTACTTGACGAAACCCTGATTGTCTGGTGTGGTGAATTTGGCCGCACCCCGTTCGCACAAGGGGGGGATGGCCGGGATCACAATCCATTCGGCTTCACGATCTGGATGGCAGGGGGGGGAACCAAAGGGGGGACCATCCACGGAGCGACCGATGATTTTGGCTATCGATCGGTGGAAAACAAAGTCGAAGTTCATGATCTGCACGCCACGATGCTGCATCTGCTGGGGGTTGATCATACGCGGCAAACATTCCGCTTCGGTGGCCGGGACATGCGTTTGACCGATGTCCACGGCCATGTGGTTCACGAGATTTTGAGTTAGTTCATCGCGATCAAGAGTTATGGTTCTCGAACGGCAACCGAAGCGCGACATCAGGGGACTCGTCACAGATTTCGCTGAGGATCACGTCGATCCCCTGGCAATAGCTTTGGATCGGCAGGTCGTTTACGGTCCGTTCAAACGGATCTTCGATCTCGACCCCGATCTCTTCCACGCCGAACAGGATGTACGAAGTAAGCAGCGTTGCGGGAATGGTCGCCCAGCCAAAATCTTTCACGAATGCCAGCGGCAAGGTCATACAATAAACAATCAGTACCCGTCGCAAATGCACGGCATAAGCGAATGGCATCGGCGTCGAGTGGATTCGTTCACACGCTCCACAGTAGTCAACCAGTAACGTCAAGTTCTGGTCAAAAGCAACCAACTGCCGACTGTCGATTAACCCCTGCTGACAAGCCGTAAAGAGTCGCTGCGTGAGCAACCGCGAGATGGCCAGTGGGAGATGTTTTGAGGCTTCGACTTGTGCGACATCGGCAGGGGAAACGTCATTTAATCTGACCCCTAATCCCGGTAAACTCCACAAACGCTGCATCGTGGCATAAGGAAATGCAATCGTCCAACGGATTACCTCACGCATCAACTTGGGGTCTGATGCCAGCCAGATGTTGGCCTGTCGCGCCAAATTTCGGCATTCATTATTGATCGCACCCCATTGCTTGCGACCTTCCCAAAAACGGTCATAAGACGAGTTTGTCCGAAAGACCAGTAGCAGCCCGAGTGCGGTGCCGATCAGCGAGTGTGCCGTTACGGGGATGGCAAAATACCGAATCGTTTCAGGGCTGACGACGCTGATCAACACCACAATCGCGGCCCCGAGAACGCAAGCAGCAACACGCCGAAAAATTTCGCGGACCATTGAGCCTTCGACATCAAACAGATGACTGGCCCATGCCCGTGAATTGTATTTAGTCATCGCTTTTCAATCCGATAAAGATCCGTTTTGGAACGCAGGATCAGGGATTTTCCGGCCACGGCGGGCGAGGCGAGAAAGCCGGTGCCGAGCTTATTTTCAGCGACTTCTTCATATTCGCGACTCGCTTTAAAGACGGCGATGGTCCCCGATTGTGAGCAGCAGTAAATCAGGCCATCGGCATAAAGTGGCGACGACCAGTATTCGCCTCCCAGTCGTTTGGTCCAGATTTCGTTGCCGGTCTTGGCATCCACACACGACGCCACCCCACCATCATTCATCATGAACAGGGTTTCACCAATCAGGATTTGCGAGGGACGCTTGGGGACAGACTTGTTAGTCCGCCAAGCGATGTTTTCCGTGATATCCCCTTTGCCTTGTGGTGAAATGGCAATGAGTGGATTCGGTCCATCCGCAGTCGAGATATAGAGCAGACCATTCCCAAACAGGGGGCGTCCTGCCGCATTCATCCCGCCATGACGAACGGTCCAGATGGGAGTCCCTGTCTTGGGGTCATAGGCGATGGTGGCCGAGGCAAAGGGGCTGATCAATAACTCGCGTCCACCCTCTTGAATCAGCAATGGCGTCGAATAGGCTTTTTTTGCATCCCCATCGGTGGTGCCGAAATCGACGTTGCGGTCCTGTCTCCAGACGGTTTTACCGGTATTTTTGTCGAGAGCCGTAATGTACTGCACGTCAAAGCCATCAAACGTGAGAAAGAGCAACCCATTGTGGATGACAGGGGACGAGCCGGGACCGCGAAAGTGGTCGCATTCCAGGTCACGACGTTCCCAAATTTTGCGACCGGTTTTGGTGTCGAGGCAGGCCGTGCCGTAAGCACCGAAATGAATGTAAACCCGGCCCTCTTCAATGGCGGGAGTCGGCGAACCATAGCTGTTTGTGGCATGGGTGAACTGCGGCTTATCAACTTCAAACAGCTTCAAATCCTGCAGGATCTTGCCGGTATCCAGGTCGATACAGAGGGCGGACAAGGCGAGTGGTTGATCGAGCTTTGGTTTCTCGGGGGTCGTATTCTGCACCTCGGGTGCATTGGTCACCCAGATTTGTTTTCCCCAGATGACTGGGGAGGACCAGGCCCGACCCGGAATCGGGGTCTTCCAGACAATTTCCGCTGAACCTTCGCCAAACGTGACAGGTAATCCCACGGCACGAGTCGTGCCGTCACCACGAGGACCACGAAACTGATTCCAGTTTTCCTCTTGAGCGAACGTGGCGTGACAGGTGATCAGAACCAGCGCAAAAACAGTCGATCGCATTGAGCCCTCTTTCAACGACGGGGAAATTGCCCATCGTGGTAGATGCACGAGCAGGGTTGGGAAGTTACTGTTGTGAAACCTCACCCCCATAGAAAAACGACCTTGCTGCGCTTTTGCAATCCCACGGGAATAGGGCTGGCCGATTCACCCCCCATTTTCGGCAGAAAAAGGGGGCAACTCACGATAAACACCGATTTGGCTCAACCAACCGACTCGTTTCCTGACCCTCTCGTGTGAGGGGACCGCAAAAATACAGCCGCGGCGAAGGCTTGTTCCTCGGCACTGGTCCAGTATCATGCGACAGCGGAAATTTGCAAAACCCGTTTGCCAGAAAGCCTGAAGCCTCAGTAATGACGAAACACACTGACTTGATGTCATCGCTGTCCGATGTCCTACAGCAATACTGGGGATATGATTCGTTTCGGCCATTACAAGCAGAGGCCATGCGGGCAATCCTCGAAAATCGGGACTCGGTCGTGATCCTGCCGACCGGTGGTGGAAAGTCAATCTGTTTTCAAGCCCCCGCTGTCGCGATGCCGGGACTCGCCGTGGTCGTTTCACCCCTGATCTCCCTGATGAAGGATCAGGTCGATTCACTCACCGAATGCGGCATCGCCGCGGCCTGCGTCAATAGTTCCATGAGTCAGTCCGAGCGTCAGAATGTGGCGAATGCCATTCGACGCGGCCAGCTCAAACTCCTTTACGTCGCCCCGGAACGACTTTGTACCGAAAAAATGCTCGATTTTCTCAACGGGTGTCAGGTTTCGTTTTTCGCCATCGATGAAGCCCATTGCATCAGTGCCTGGGGACATGACTTTCGTCCTGAATACCGCATGCTGCAACAGTTGCGGACCCGGTTTCCCGGTATCGGCGTCCACGCGTATACGGCTACTGCCACCGAACATGTGCGCCATGACATTTCCGCACAACTTGGTCTCCGCGAACCCGAATGGCTGATCGGCTCGTTCGATCGCCCGAATCTGGTCTATCGCGTGCAGCGAAAGAGCGATGTGGTGACGCAGGTTCGTGCGGTGATTGATGCTCATCCCGACGAATCGGGAATTATCTATTGCATCTCGCGACGTGAGGTCGATGAGCTTGCCGAATTGCTGTCGCGAGCGGGTTACAAGGCGCGGCCTTATCATGCGGGCTTACCCGATTCCGATCGAATGCGACACCAGGACGAATTCCTTAACGAAGGGACGAACATCATTGTTGCCACGGTCGCATTCGGCATGGGGATCGATAAATCCAACGTTCGCTACGTGATCCACACGGGGGCCCCCAAGTCGCTGGAACATTATCAGCAGGAAACAGGCCGTGCCGGTCGTGATGGGCTGGCGGCAGAATGCTGGCTCCTCTGGTCCGCCGCCAATTTCATGACTTGGCGAAAAATGCAGGAAGACCTTCCCGATGACGCCAAAGCGCAGGCGTACGAATGCCTGAAGGGGATTGAACGCTTCTGTACGGGAATCGTCTGTCGCCATAAGACGCTGGTCGAACATTTTAACCAGCCGTACGAAACGGCCAATTGCCAAGCGTGTGATGTCTGCCTGGATCAGCTCGACCTGGTCAGCGACCCACTGATCGTCAGTCAGAAAATTCTGTCATGTGTTGTCCGGGTCAAAGAGAGCTTCGGAGCGGACTATGTGGCCCAGGTGCTGGTCGGATCGAAAGATGCAAGAATCCTCGGTAATGGACACGATGAGCTCTCGACCTATGGCCTACTGAAGGATGAGCGGAAAGAGGGGGTTCGGGATTGGATCGAGCAACTGAGTTCCCAGGGATTTCTTGAGCGAACGGGCGAGTACAACACCCTGAAGTTGACCGACGAAGGCTGGAAACTGTTAAAGGGACAGGCGATCCCCCGATTGTTAAAACCGTCGAAAAAGAAATCGTCTGCCGACAGTGGTACAAAACTCGAGGCCGACTCATGGGAAGGGGTCGATCGCGATTTGTTCGAGATCTTACGAGTTCTGCGTCGTCGCGTTGCAGAAGGACATGGCGTTCCGCCGTTCGTCATTTTCGCTGACACGACGCTGCGCGATCTGGCCCGCCGCCGTCCCACATCGCTGGTCAATTTCCGGCAGGTTCACGGGGTCGGAGATAAGAAAACCACCGACTTTGGGACGCTGTTTACCGAGACGATTCGGGACCATTGCCAGCAGCATCAATTGAGTACCGACATCGTCGCTCCTTCCGTCACGAAGTCACGTTCTGCCCCGAGCGATGCGAGTACGGCACTGGCACTGTCAACTACCAAACAACTGGCATTCGATTTGTTTCGCGAGGGAAAATCGCTCGAACAAGTAGCCACCGTGACCGCCAGGTCGCCGTCAACCGTCACAGAATACTTGGCGGAATTCATCGCAGCCACGCAGCAATGCGATCCCGCACCTTGGTTAAGCGACTCGCTGTTCGCTCAGATTCGTCTGGTGGCCAGCACCACAGGAACCGAAAAATTAAAGCCGATTTTCGAAGCGATGGAATCCGCTGTTCCGTATGACCAGATCCGGATTGCTGTCGCCTGTATCAAGAATCTGCCGCCTGAAAAATCACCCTAACCACCCGAGTTCGTTCCGGTGACCATCGGCATGTCAGAGATCTGCTGAACGCAGCAATCCGGGAACCTGAGAATGGCAACATGCCGATCTCACCAGGGTCAGGCACAATCCGAGGCTTCACGCCAACGAAACTCGAAGTTTGGAACTCGATGCTCGGAGCGGGCCGTTTTCATCGCAACTCACCGTAGATGCATCGGGGCAGAATCGATTGACTCTGCCTGCAGCCAGCGG
>CAMBQP010000074.1 GCA_945869955.1 Schlesneria paludicola DSM 18645 | reverse complement strand
AGGGGGCGACAGGGGGCGACAGGGGGCGACAGGGGGCGACGATTTTGCGGTGCGGTGTCCCGAGACGTTCGGCACTGCTTGACCCAGAGCAGGCAAGCAGTGGAATGCAGCCTAAGGTTTGCTCAGCAGCGAGGACGTCACTCGGGAACGGACCAGATTCAAGTGCATGCGCAGATTATAATATTCCTGCATGTAGCTGAGGGGGACTCCGACCTGCGAAATTTGCAGTTCGAGTTTTGCGAGACTCGCCTGGGCCTGCATCGCTTCTTCGGGGGACATTCCATTGATCGAATGCTGATCAATTTTCCGCAGTTCCGCGTACCAGGTATAGATTTTTCGCCGGGTTTGCCAGCGAACAAGGGGTGGAGCCATCCGTAAGAGTGGCATGAACAACATCACCAGGGGAATGGCCATGATTTTCATGCGGTCCAACAGCGTCGCTAACCAAAACGGGAGATAGCGATGCAGGACAGGCAGCCCGACACGAAAATAGCGTTCCGCGTCGGCATTCAGCGGAAGATCAATCAACTTGGAAGAAGGAAATTCTCCTGCTGCCGATAAGAGATCTCCGTGATGATGAATCTTCGAGGCGGCCTTGAGCAGTTGCGACACGAGCGCGGGATGCAGCGATTTGTGAGCAATCAATGTCGCTGCCGGGGCAATCAAATTCATTTCCTTGCTGGGAATATTTTGCTTGAGATCCAGTAAACCCTCGACAATTCTGACCGCAGACAAATAGCGAAACTGACGTTCGTAGGCTTCGGATTGCACCAATTCCACCAGATGAATTTCGGGATTTTTCAGCAGCCGACCGATATAGGCTGCTTCAATTCCTGCGATAAAGAACGCGGCATCGATTTCTCCTGTTTCTAATGCGGTGGCTGCGGCATTCCCTCCCAAGTTCGAAAAATCATCCTCTTGAACTTCGAGTCCGTTGGCTTTCAATAACTGCAATGCCACCACTCGAGTGCCGCTCCCCTCGGGACCAACCGCGATCCTTTGGCCCCGTAACTGGGTCAGGCGGTCAACCACTTTCGCGCTACGATAGAAGATCCAAAGGGGTTCTCGGTAAAGGGAGCCAAGGGCTTCGAGCGACTCAGAGGTCGCAGGATCTGCGATTCCCGACTGGACAAAACCCACGAGAACATCAGAGCTTTCTTCTTTCAAAAGTTCTAGATTTTCAACCGAGCCATTCGTGATGCGAATCTCAAGCGTAATTCCATCCTTTGCCAGCAGGTCACGATATCGTTCGGCAAATCGATGATAGGCCCCTTCTTTGCTCCCCGTTGCCATCACAAAATGACGGGGTGGAGGTGCCTCCACAAACAAAAAATAAGTCGCCAGAACCCCAGCCAGTGAGGTCAGGATCACAGTCAGCCAGATGGACCAGGACGTCGTATTTTTGCTGGCGTTCCGTGCCATGACTCGATCCTCAATGAGCACCTGCTCGGGTTGTTGGTTTCTCAACCGTTTTTTGATTCTGGGCCGTTTTGATTCTGGGCGGCTGGTCGGGCCGCACGGAGGGCCAGCGGGAAATCTTGAACGTTGCCGGCCTCGCCGCGATTTTCACGGGCAGGGTTGGGCCCGCTGCCCTACCCTGCCCTGCCCCGAGACGAAAACACAATGAAACGACCCTCCGGCGGGATTTTTCCGTTGTTGGTCTGCTTTCAAACCGAGATCGGTTTTTTCGTGGCCGCATCGAGCTCTTTATACACCCCAAAGTCGTTGAACCAGTAGCGTTTTGCGAATCGATATGCCCAGCTCCGCTCCGGAATTTCTTCCCCTGGGCCGTACTGGGAGGGGAGTGACTTCATGTTGGTCAGTTCAGCGAGGGCGGTTTTTCGAGCGGTCTGGTCCCCCGCTTGATGACTCACCACCAGTTGATGGAGCAGATCAGGCCGTTCGAGCACAATGCAGCCGCGGGTCGAGGATGCCGCCAGTTGACGGAAGTCTCGTAAAAATTCCGACTGCCCGATCACGTCGCGAATATGGCGACGGTCATGAATCGATTCTTTGGCAAATTGGATGATCGGACAGGGTTCAATCCCTCCCCAGGGATTGATATGGTGAGTTAACCCCGAAGCGGCCGGGCAGATCGCTTGGCCCTCGCCGTCGTAGTACGCATCAATAATCCCGATCGGTTTGCGGACGCGCATGTCGACGACAAATCGACGGATACGCAATTGCTGTTCACGCGAGAGCGCGAGTTCGGGTTGCGGATTGGGACCCATCGGACGATAGACGTGGAACCAGGAATACATCACCCCCATGGAGATCAACCGATCCAGCCAGGCTTCATTGACCAAATCGTCGATGTTCGTCTGGCAGACGCTGGTGCAAACCCCGGTAATCACTTTGTGTTTCAGGCAGTTTTGCAGTCCTTGCATGGTTTTCGAAAGGACATCCGGCCGCCCGCGCCGCTCGTCGCTGATGATTTCGGTCCCTTCGACGCTGATCAGCGGGGTGACGTTTCCCAGCCGACGCAATTCCGCGGCAACTTCGGACGTAATGAAGTGACCATTGGTGAAGACTTGAAAATAGCAATCGGGATGTGCCGCCAGAATCTCGAGCAATTGCGGGTGCATGAAGGGTTCGCCGCCGACAATCCCAAAGAACCGGTTCCCCGCTTCCTTGGCTTCCGTCAGCAACCGATTCATCGATTCGAGGTCGATTGTCTGCTGTTTGGCCGAGACGTCCACCCAGCATCCCTGACAGCGGAGATTGCAGCTGTTGATGACCGAAATATAGATAAACGGCGGAAAGAACTCGCCTCGTTTCAATCGACTTTTGAATCGCTGAACCGACCTCATCCCCTGAAAACCAAAATTGTAAGCCAGCTTCCACAGCAAACGCTTGTCGGTTTCCAGAAGTAGCCGGCGGGCCATGCGTAGATACATCAGTGAATTCCTTCTGCGGCAGTCACCGCAAATCCCAGGCGACGAGACAACTTTGTCTCTCATTGTGTCAACAATATACCAACATTCGGCTTTTCAAAACTGCAGGTCGCAGGCTTGTTCAAGCCGAATTTTTTCTCAAAACCCCAATCCAAAATCCCGTTCAAAACCGGTTTCCCAGTATTGTAACGTGGCGTGTCTTTCGATGTGACCTGTCTTTTAACGTGCCAGTTCAAGTAACCAGTCGGATTATACGGCACCCGCTGCCGACATGCGATGCGTCGGTTGTGGGCGACCAGGGCGAAACATCTGCGAGTCTCCAAATTGAGGCTCGGCCTGATTTTGTGCACAAACGTCGATCAACGTCTGCTCGACGAGCCTCCCCAGTTGTTCGGGATCACAGGCAACCCGCGCATTGACGACCAGGTCTACATGCCGTGTTTTCGTGTGCGAGGGTAACGACAGTTCCGGGGGAAGATCACGACTGACGAGATTCGCAACGCCAAATGCGGCGTCACTCAGCCCAATCACCTTCAGATGTGCCACTTCGAGATCGGCTGCGACCAGACGGCTTTTCAGTCCCTGAATGACCTCAAGCAACAAGCGATCCAGGGGGAATTCCGCAGGCGAGGAAATTTGAATGGTGCTGTTGAGCCACCCGAGTTCGGCTTCTCCCTCGGCATATGTGTCATAGTCAATATCGAGCACCCGCCGTCCAAAATCACCAATTTGATCTAGGAATGCGAAATACGCCTCAAAACCTTCGCCGGTTTTTGCCGAGACGGCTAATCGGGGAGATTGGGGGTATTGCTGTTCGAGCAGGGCGTGCAGTTCGGTCAGTTCGGCGGGGGTGAGTTCATCTGCACGATTGATGAGGATCAAATCGGCCTCTTCCAGTTGCTTCTGCAGAATGTAAGCGGCCTTGGGGGAAAAACCGGTTCCCGGCTCATTCTTCAGGATCTTGCGACCTTGACTTGGCTTCAGGATGACTCCGTAAGGGGCAATTTGAAATCGGGATTTGTAAAGCTGTTTGAGGGGCTGAATCACCGTGGCGACCAGGTCCGTACAACTTCCGACAGGTTCCGCCAGGATCACATCCGGCAATTTGTCGCGACCGATCTGATCAATCGTCGAGATCAGGTCATTGAAGCGGCAGCAGAAACAGGCCCCCGCGACTTCGCCGACATCGAAACCTTGTGAACGGAGCGACTTGGTATCGACCAGATCGGCCGCTTGATCGTTGGTGACGATTCCCACCGACAAACCTTGCGAGACGTAATTGCGGGCGAGGCGAGCCAATGTCGTGGTTTTCCCCGCGCCAAGAAAACCGCCGACCATGATGAATCGGATGGTGTGGGACATGCATTACCTTTGAAACAGATCGTCGTTTAACACAGATCGTCGTTTGACACTGAGAGTCGCTGCACAACATAGTAGACAACGTCGCTGCAGCGGCATCAAGTTACCTTTTCCAATTCGGGATTGAATGGCGGCCCTATGCGTTTTGATTCTGCGGAACATCCGGCAATTCTCGGAGGGATCCCTGTCCGTCCCTCGGGGCCGCCGTCATGGCCGCAACAAGATTCGCGGGTCACCCTTGCGCTGCAAAGTCTGATCGAAACCGGGGATTGGGGGCGGTATCATGGTCCGCACGTTCCCGAACTTTGTCGACAACTCGCGGAGTATCACGAACGGGAACACGTCCTCCCCTGCAGCAGTGGGACAGCGGCCGTGGAACTGGCCCTGCGAGGAGTCGGAATCAAGGCCGATGACGAGGTCATCCTGGCGGGATACGATTTTAAGGCCAACTTCCAGAATATTCTGTGCGTCGGTGCCCTCCCGGTGCTGGTGGATTTGGACCCGCTTACCTGGCAACTCAATCCCGAGCGGATCGTCCCGGCGATTTCCTCCCGCACGCGAGCCATCCTGATTTCCCATTTGCATGGCGGTTTAGTGGATGCGGTTACCGTGAAAAACATTGCGGAGACGCATGGCCTGATGGTGATTGAAGATATTTGTCAGAATCCCGGTGCCAGGTGTGATGGTCGCCAAGTGGGGACCTCAGGCGATGTCAGCGTGCTGAGTTTTGGCGGAAGCAAACTGTTGACGGCGGGACGAGGGGGGGCGGTATTGACCAACCGCACCGATGTGGCAGAACGGATGAAACGGTATCAGCAACGTGGAAACGAGGCTTATCCTCTTGCGGAAATGCAAGCGGCCGTTTTGCGGCCACAGCTCGAACAACTGGACAAATTCAATCAAGTTCGTCGCGACGCCGTCAGCCGCCTGGAGCGGGGACTGGCTGGAGTCGGGGGACTTTCGATGCTGCAGCCTCCCGCTGAAAAGGTGTTTCCCGCGTACTACAAAGTCGGATTTCGCTATGATTCCGAATGTTTTGGGGGTCTGACTCGGGAGCGATTTATCGCAGCCGTGCATGCTGAAGGGATTGCGCTGGATGCCGGTTTTCGCGGGCTGCACCGCATCCACGCGACACGGCGTTTTCGGGCTGCCGATGACCTGACTGAAGCGAGCCTGGCGGATACGGGAATGTTGACCCTGCACCACCCTGTCTTGCTGGAAAACCCGGCCGCAATCGATGAAATTGTGGTGGCGATTGAGAAAATTTCGCACTGGGGGGGCGAAATACAGCGTCAAAGTGAGCATCAGGGTAAAAAAACTCCTAGTTGAAAAACTCCCAGTTCAAAAATCATCAGGGTGAAACCCCTGCAAATTGCCAGCAAATGCCCCCACCAAAAAAACGGTAAAGATCCGAAAAACAATGACTAATCCACACGATACCGACGAGACATCCAAACGGGCTGCCGAGGCGGTCGCGCAGTGCCAGACGATTTTTGCCCATGCCTGGATGGTTCGCACATTCGTTAAACACAGTGACGAGATGGAAGATTTTCCGGAATTGATGCAAATTGTGCGGGCCGTGTTTGATACGTGCCGGGCGTTAGAGCCAAAGGTGCCAGATCCCCCAGCGTATCTCACCACGCTGAAAAAAAAGATTTCGAAACTTCGGGCTGCCGTGGTGCAATTTCGAGTCGATGCACCGGTCGCGTCGGATCATGAAAATTTCCGGCAGGCGGTCCTTTCCATGAACGGATGCCTGGCCGAGTTGGAAGCGATTCTGAAGCAGTTTCCCGCTCAAGCCCCTCCTGCGATGCCGGCGAACTTTCGCCTGCCAGTCAATTCGGTTACTCTGTTGACTCCCGAGGATTCACCCGATGAATCGCCTGCACCTGCCGATGAACTTTTTCCGGAATGACCCTCCCAAAACGCCTTTGCCTCTGGTGCGTGGTTATGCTTGATCCGCTTGTGTTTATGATGGGTAAGTTTGAGGCCCGGTTTCCCGTCGATCGCGCTTACTTCGAGTCGCATCTGTGGGGCCAGCAGGCTGGCGATCTGTTACGGGTTGGCTTAACCTCTTACGCAGTGCGACTGCTGCAGGATGTCTACTTCCTCGATTGGCAAATCGATCCGGATACCCCGGTTCGTCGCAAGCAAGCGATTGGAGAGATTGAGAGTTCCAAGGCGATGTCGACGTTGTATGCTCCCGCAGACGGCCGGATCGTTCGATTTAATGAAGCCCTGCTGAATGATCCGTCATTGATTAATGCAGACAATTACGAGCAGGGTTGGTTGTACGAATTTGTGACGACATCTCCGTTGTTATCCCCCGAGGATTACCTCAAGGTTCTCGACGCAGGTTGGGATCAAACGCAACGGATGCTGAAGAACCAGTTCAACGAATGAATCTTTAGAAAGGGCCCTCACGTGGCCGGTAAAAAGATAACGGTAGTGATTTCTCAGGCTCCGGGGAAAAATCCGGTCAAGAGACATCTCGAAGAAGAAATCGCCACACAACTGATCCTGTCAGGGACCGCAGAGGTCTCGGTGGTGCCGCATCTCTACGATCTCACTGCGGAACATACCGGGATGTTATGGCTGAAGTCGCTGAGAGGGGATCTGGTCGTCCTGGGCTGGTTGTATCCTCGCGCCATTCGCTGGGTGCTCGATCGGAACGGCGTCAAAGGGAAAGAGGGGGAGTCGCTGCTGAATCTTTCCGAGGAGGAGCAGGAGGAGGACGACGAGACCCCGCCCGAACTGGCCGCCGAAATCGATTCCAGCCGAAAGGGGATCGGCGCACTGAATGTTCCGAACAGGACGCTGTTTGCCATCGACTTGCGCAACGATCCTGATCCCAAAACCTACGTGAAAGAGATCGAACGACTCAGTCAAGTCATGACGGTTCCGCTGGTCCAGATCGGGGGAATTGGTGGTATTCCCCTCCGGACAAGTGCTCCCGCATCACCACCCTCAGGGGTGGCTGGTGCCAGTTCGGTTAATGGGGCGAGTTCCGCCAACGGGGCCACCCCCTTGAACTGGGCTGCGCACACGAATGGTGCGACGAACGGTTCCACAAATGGTGCGGCGAACCTGAATGGTGCGGCACACGCTGACGGGGAATCCCCGGCTGCCAAGGCCAACGAGGGACTTCATATCATTCCCGGTGACGATATTCGCCGCCGCTGGTATCCGGTGATTGACTACAGCCGTTGTACGAACTGTATGGAATGCATCGACTTCTGCTTGTTCGGAGTCTACGGGGTTGATCTGCTCGACCGAATTCTGGTGGAACAGGAAGACAACTGCAAAAAGGGGTGTCCGGCCTGCAGCCGGGTTTGTCCTGCGAATGCGATCGTCTTTCCCGAACACAAGACTCCGGCGATTGCAGGGGCCGAGGGGGGGGTCGTTGAAGACTTCAAGATCGACCTCTCCAAATTATTTGGGGCTCCGTCAGCACTCGAAATGGCCGTGCTGGAACGGGATGTGGAGCTCGTCGCCGATGGGCGAAATGCGGTGGGTGTGTCCGTGGGCATCCCCAAACGACAAAGCTCCAACTCGTCAGCCCCCCGTGATGATCTCGACGATCTGATGGATGACCTGGACAACTTGGACATTTAATCCAGATTCATGATCCAGATTCAGCAATCAGACAGCACCAGCAATCAGGCTCTGAGCAAGGTTTCGGCATGTGGAATAGGGATCGCCTGAGTCGCGGATACGATCTGGCATCCAAGGCCTTACTTAGCGCCGCCACACCTGCCGGATCGTGGCAAGGAGAACTTTCGTCGTCGCCGCTGTCAACCGCGACTGCGATCGCCGCCTTGATCCTGGTTGCCAGAGATCAACCGCAACGACAGGCAGAATTTGAGCCGCTGATCACGCGCGGTTTGAATTGGCTGATCGAGCATCAGAATGTCGATGGGGGCTGGGGCGACACCGTTCTGAGTCACAGCAATATCTCGACGGCAACTCTATGCTACTCAAGCTTTCACCTGGCGGGATCGGCAGTATCCGCTGCGGCCGTGATGGGACGGGCCAAAGACTACATCGATCGACACGGTGGGTTTGCAGCGATTAAAGCGCGGTATGGAAAAGACCACACGTTCTCGGTGCCGATCCTGACCCAATGTGCTTTGGCAGGGCTGATTTCCTGGCAGGAAATGCCCGCACTTCCCTTCGAATTGGGCTGTTTCCCCCACTGGTTTTACCGTTGGATCACATTGCCTGTCGTTAGTTATGCTCTTCCCGCGCTGATTGCGATTGGACAGGTCCGGCATCATTTGGCTCCATCCCCCTACCTGCTGGTGCGGACCATCCGTCAGGCGGCAGTCCGCCCGACGCTACGTCGCTTGCAAAGCATTCAACCCGAAAGTGGTGGCTTTCTCGAAGCCGCACCGCTCACCAGTTTCGTCACGATGAGTCTTGCGGCGATGGGGGAGTCGGACCATCCTGTGGCCCGCAAGGGAATCGAATTTTTACAAGCTTCCGTTCGTCCGGACGGAAGCTGGCCGATCGATACGAATCTGGCGACCTGGGTCACGACACTGTCTGTCAACGCCTTGCGTCCCGAATCGCTCCCCCAAGCCCAAGCCGATTCCATCGCGTCGTTTCTGCTCAATCAACAGTACCGGGTGGTCCACCCCTACACGAATGCCGCTCCCGGCGGATGGGCTTGGACGAACCTCTCTGGCGGGGTCCCGGATGCCGATGATACCCCAGGAGCCATCCTGGCCTTGCTGAAGTTGGCTCCCGATCATCCCGAATTTTCGCGGGGACTCGAATCCGGGGTGAAATGGCTGCTCGATCTGCAAAATCGGGATGGTGGCTGGCCGACATTTTGTCGTGGCTGGGGTGCCCTGCCCTTTGATCGCAGTGCTGCAGACTTGACCGCGCACGCCTTGCGAGCCTTATTCGCCTGGAAAAACCGACATCGGTTGCCATCCCAAAAAACAAAACCTCCCCAGGAGGCGATCACCACCGCGAGCATTGGAAATCGCCGCATCGAGCGGGCGACGGCTGCGGGGTTTGCTTATCTTGCCCGAACACAGCGTGCGGATGGGTCGTGGTTACCGCTTTGGTTTGGGAACCAGCATGCGGCGGATGACGAAAACCCCGTTTACGGCACCACGCGGGTGCTGGCCGCCTATCGAGATTCAAACCTCGTACAGGAAAACAGTTACGAGAAAGGGATCGCCTGGTTGGCCAGCGTTCAGAATGCCGATGGGGGCTGGGGCGGGGCAAAAAACACGCCTTCGTCAGTGGAAGAGACCGCTTTGGCTGTGGAAACGTTGCTTTCGGTGACGAAATACGCACCTGCGGTTCAGCGTGGATTAGGCTGGTTACTCGAACAAGTCGAAGCGGGAACCTTCCGGCAACCCTCCCCGATTGGACTTTACTTCGCCAAGCTGTGGTATTTTGAGCAACTTTATCCAATAATCTTTACAGTCTCGGCATTGGGCCGAGCGATTGAGCAGCCAGGCGAGTCGGTCGAATCGAAAACAGCGGTAACTTAGCTGTTGGTGTTTGAAGCGTTTCTAAAAAACAGTTGTTGCAGCTCGGCATTTTTTGTGCCGGGTCGCTATCATGAATCGTCAGTGAAAATAGGGTGCCAGTTTTCGTTCTTCGGTCGGCTTGGCGCGAAGCCAAGTTGCTGACGAGGGAATCCAGAAAGGTCAGTTGATGATCGCTGCGACCAATACAATGCGAAACGGTAACGAAGAGTCGACCGCAAATCCGACAGCCAAGATGGCTGCAGGATCGCCGACGAACGTTCAGCATCCCGATGCTCGTGAGCATGTGGGGGCTCATCAAACAGAGTCTCACGAACACATGGAAGCGGAAGAGGCCATCGAGTCTCACGAGGCAGCGGTGCCGGTCGAGGACAAACCTCGGCGGAATCGGAGCACGTCTCATTTGAAGCTGGTTCCTGAAACGCTGGAGCTCCGGGAAAAACTTCGGGAAGCGGCGGAAGAATATGCCAAATACCTGGATAAAAGCCGCCCGTTTAATAAATCGGCACTCGAATCGCATTCCCGCAAGTTGCTCGAGCAACAGGGCCAGCCCGAAGGGTTCCTCGGCTTTGCCATGGTGCTGATCGGAAACGCGTTCTGGAAACGTCAGTTCCTCGCAATCCCCTTTGAGCGTCGCCTGCTGCTGCTGCCACATTGCCTCAAGCATGCCGACGGCTGCCCTGCGGACTATGACGAATTCGGGCTCGACTGTGAAAAGTGTGGTGCCTGTTCGATTGCCGACTACAAGGTGCGGGCTGAGCAATTGGGCTATAAAGTCCTGGTGGCCGAAGGTTCGCCGATCGTCCTCAAAATCATCGTTTCGGGGCATGTCGATGGAATTCTCGGGGTTGCCTGCCTGAATGTGCTGGAAAAAGCGATCGACAAGGTATTGCTCGCCGGCGTTCCCTCGTATGCCGTCCCCCTGCATTCGGGTGACTGCAAGAACACGAAACTGGATGAATCCTGGGTCTGGCATTGCCTGGAAAAATACGAACCACTGGAAGAATCGCCAACCTCGGGATACATCCCGATGATGCGGGCCTCGAACCAGATGTTCGACGAACAGTTTGACGAAGTATTGCCTCAGGTCCGTCAGGGAACCTCGGCAGGGGATCTGCTGCTGGGGGAAACCGAGTCGATTGCTCGCCGCTGGCTGGTTCAAGGGGGCAAGCGACTGCGGCCCTTTATCACCTTGGCCGCTTATGATGCGGTCATGGGTGGGGTGGGACTTAAGTCCGCTGCGGGGGATGAATTGCCCACGTTTTCGCTCGAAGCCCGCCGCACAGCTATGGCGATCGAGGCCTTCCACAAGGCTTCGCTAGTCCACGATGATATTCAGGATAATGACCCGTACCGATATGGACAGGAAACGCTGCATCGCCAATACGGCGTCGGGACAGCCATTAACGTCGGCGACTATTTGATCGGGCTGGGGTATCGCTTGGTCAGCCAGAGTCGCCGAGAACTCGGTGCCGAAGCGGCTAGCGACATCATGGATCGCCTCGCTCAGGCCCATCTTCGCCTCTGCGAAGGTCAAGGTGCCGAACTGCGATGGGCCGGCGAAAGCCTGCTGAACCTCACCACGCTGGATGCGATGAAACTCTACGCACTGAAGACCTCCCCGGCATTTGATGCCGCCCTGTATGCTGGTTTGCGAATGGCGGGCCCTGCGGATGCGTACGAATCGATGGTTCCTGCATTCTGTCGACACCTCGGCGTCGGTTTTCAAATTTTGAATGACCTGCTGGATTGGGAAGAGCAAGCACCGAATAAAATCGTCGCGGGTCGTGACGCCGAATTGGCCAAACCGACGCTGCTGTTGGCGATGGCCCTCGAAGCGGCCAAAGGCCCGGTTCGTGATGAGCTGACCAGCGCGATTCTGGAACCCTTGGCGGCGACGGTACGTTCCGAAAAATTACGCAAGCTGTATCACAAGCTGGGGGTGTTTGAACGGGCACAAACCTTAGTGGAAAAATGCCGAAGTCGCGCTGAGGCTTTAGCGGACGAAGTCCAACCGGAAGAACTGCGTCAACTGCTGTATTTCCTGGTGGATACCGTTTTGGCAGATACCACTGTCCCCGTCCCCCAAGTTCAACTCGTCTCACTTTCCGGGCTGCCACCGCTGGTCGGCAAAACCGTCGGCGCAACCTGAGAATCGAATGGCTCACCCGTATTTGTTTCGGCTTGATGATCGCATCTCGCGAGGTTTGTCTCATTGGGATCAATCCCATCGGGAACGCCATCGTCATTTTATTCTGACTCAGCAAAACCCCGATGGGGGATTTGGCGGACGAGGTCTTCCGGTCGAGTACGCCAATGCCGAACCGGAAGGACGCGAGTCGGATCTGTACTACACCGCCTTCGGCATCCGTGCCCTTTCGGCACTGACGATGTTCACCCCCGAAGATGCCAGGCGTGTGGCGAATTATCTGAATATCGCCCGGCAGCACCAGTCAACCGTCATCGATGTCGTCAGTTGGCTCTATTCCGCACTGATGGTGCAGGCCTCGGCGGGAATCGATTTGCTCGCCGATGCCAATTCCGACTGGCCACAACGACTGGCGCAAACGCTCGAAGGGTTCCGCGCAAAAGATGGGGGTTATGCCAAAACACATGAAGGGGCTTTGGGAAGTACGTACCACTCGTTTCTGGTCGCTCTGTGTTACGAGTTAATCGGCCAGACGCTGCCAGACCCCGCATCGCTGGTCAATTTTATTCGCACCCGTCAGCGAGACGATGGTGGGTTTGTGGAAATTGCACCGATGAAACGGAGTGGGACCAACCCCACCGCGGCGGCGATCGGGATTCTGATGATCCACTCGGGAGTCGGACCAAATCTCCGCGAGGACGTGCTCGCCTATCTGACCGATGTTCGCAGTGGCGAGGGGGGATTTCAGGCGAATACGCGGATCCCGTTTGCCGATTCGCTGTCAACCTTCACGGGCTATTTAACGAGTCTCGATCTGACGGCCCCTGCTGTCATTGAACCCCAGCGCATCGAACAATTTATCCTGTCGCTTGAGCACCCTGGTGGGGGATTTCGTGCCGCCGCATGGGATCAGGCAACCGACGTGGAATACACTTTTTACGCGTTGGGGACACTCGGTCTGTTATGGAGCGATGGCAACTTGCCGACGACTCTGGCGTCTCGTTAATGGGCGTCTCGTGAATGCGGCAGCCGGTTGCTGCAAATCCGGAACGTGACGACGGAATGCAGCCGCCGACGGGACACCACCGCCGTCTGAATCCTATCGTCGTCTGAACCTAACCTCCGTCTGAACACGGCCGCCGTCTGGATCAGCGACTCAGCACTTCGATGATTTTTTGCAGGTTGTTTTCCACGACGATCGGACTGTTGGCAAACTCGGCCGACTCGACACCCAGCGGTCGCAGCTTTTCGTCGAACAGCGATTTGTTCCCGGAATGATAAGCCACGGTGATATCGGGGTCTTTTAATTGGTGTCCGGTCAGAACGCAGACCACGCGATCACTCGGTGCAATCACCCCTTCGGCGCGCAAAAGTTTGGCTCCCGCGACACTCGCACCACTCGCCGGCTCGCAACCAAATCCTCCCGCTCCCACTTGGGCTTTCGCATCCAGGATTTGCTGGTCGGTCACTTGCCGAACGACACCATCGCAGGCATCCAGGGCGCGGAGGCATTTCTTGAGATTCACCGGACGATTAATTTCGATCGCACTCGCGAGGGTCGAGGCTTTACGTTGGTCATGATCCATGTCCGCAAAAAACTGGTTCACGGTCCCGTCATCGGACATGCCACCATCCCAGCGAACCCCGCGCTGCTCGTACAGTTGATACAAGGTATTGGCACCAGCGGCATTAATCACAGCCAGCCGGGGAATTCGATCGATCAGGCCGAGCATTTTCAGTTCGATAAACGCTTTTCCGAACGCCGAAGAATTTCCCAGATTTCCCCCCGGTACGACGATCCAGTCTGGAACTTGCCAGTTCAGGCTTTCCAGGATTCGATACATAATCGTTTTTTGTCCTTCGAGTCGAAACGGGTTGACGCTGTTGCAAAGATAAATCCCACGCTCGCCTGCGACTTCCCGCACTCGTTCCAGGGCATCGTCGAAGTCACCCAAAATTTGCAGGGTGCGGGCGTCATAGTCGAGAGCTTGCGAGAGTTTGCCGTAGGCGATTTTTCCACTACCGACGAAGACCACAACGCGGAACAGCTGTGCGGTACTGGCGTAAATCGCGAGTGATGCGCTGGTATTGCCGGTCGAGGCACACGCCGCCATTTTCGCCCCCACCATGCGGGCATGGGTTGAGGCGGCGGTCATCCCGTTATCTTTGAAACTTCCGGAGGGATTGAGTCCTTCGTATTGCAAGTAGAGTTTACCCGGATTCATTCCGACGTATTTGCCGACCGGTTGGTTTTGCTGCAGGATCGTCTGCCCTTCACCGATCGTGACAATGTCTTTGTCGGCGGCAAACGGGAGCAAATCACGAAAACGCCAGACGCCGCTGTAGTCCAGAGGATTGTGGCGATTAGACCAGCGGGCTTCGAATTCACGCAGGGACTTGGGGACCGGAAGTTTGTCCCATTCGTAATCGATATCGAGCAAACTTCCACAATCGGGACACGATGTCATCACCTCGGTCACATCAAATGTGGCTCGACAAAGAGGGGCAATGCATCGTTGAAAGGCATACATGAAAGCTCTACTCGCTGGGTTTCGATTGTCGTGTGTCGTGGTCGTTTATTGTCGTGGTCTACTGTCGCGGTTCTCTGACCGGCAGATTGGCCGAGGGCCAACATTTGCCGTCACCCTCGTTCCGACAGGGGCAGGTAAGATCGCCGGGGTGGTCCCGTATAAGTCGCCCGAGGTCGTATCGGTTGCTGCGTCACTTGCTGTTCAATGAAATGCGCCCCCCAGCCAACGATCCGGCTGATGACGAACAACGGTCCGAACAGATCGGCATCCATTTCCAGAAAATGCAGCAAACGGGCCGCCGCCCAATCGAAACTGGGCAAAACCTGCTGTTCTTCCCAGACCGCCAGTTCAATTGCTGCCGCCACATTTTCCAGTGACGTTTTTCCGGTCACTTCCGCCAATTCCATGCAAATTGGCCTCAAGATTTCCGACCGGGGGTCGCTGGTTTCATAAACTCGATGCCAAAATCCCGGCAGTCGCTCGTACTGCTTTAGCACCGCCTGCACGATTGTTGCCGCAGACTGAGGCGAATCAACCGCTTCGAGAATGTCGATCGCCTGACGGCCAGGCCCACCGTGCCAGACCCCTTTGATCGTGCAGATCCCCGCAATCACCGCCGACAGGAAATCCGATCGGGTCGATGCGACGAGTCGCGCCGCGCAAGTCGACGGAGTCAATTCATGCTCGGCACTCAGAATCAAAAACACATCCAGTGCTCGTTCGGCTTCGGTACTTGGTTCGGAATCCGTGAGATACCAAATCAGATTTCCCGCATAGCTTAAGTCGTCACGATACTGAACCGGGGCTAGTCGCCGTGAATTTCGGTGTCGCGCGGCAATGATCAAGGGAAGCTGTGCCATCAATCGCTGCAGCGTGTCCCAAACGTCGCTGGGAGTCAGTTCTTCTTCATACGCCTCAGACAATCCCAGCAGACAGACTCCGGTACGTAGTACATCGATTGCGGGAACATTTAAGGGAAGACGCTCAATCCACGAGGCAATATCGTTTTCCAACACTGCCGATTCGGCCAAAACGGCTTGCATATCGGCCAATTGTTCTTGGGAAGGGAGGTCCCCTTGCACGATCAGAAATGCCACTTCAATAAAGCTCGATTCCTGAACCAGCTCTTCAATCGCATACCCACGATAAAATAAACCCTCGCCAAGCGACGCGATGGCCGTCTCGCCGATGACGAGATTTTCTTGATCTCTGTGCGGAATTTCTGCCGGATTCATGCGCGATCCACTAATTTCATCAAATGCCATTTCTTCGTCGATTCGTATTCTAACGGCAACCGTCAACAAAGGGAAAACGTCAGGCAATCAGATTCCGATTCCGGGAAAATGAAACCAACCCCATTTTCTTGGGGTGGATTTTTCATTCGTGAGTCTGGAGATCACAAACCGGTCGCAGGAAATTCGGTTCGAGTTGGAAACCTCGAATCCTCTGTCGAGAGTCTCTTCGACTCCTGACCATGTTCTACTGGCCAAAATCGGTGATTTTGATAGCATGAGTGCCAGACGTAGCAAGGGATCCGACGAGGGGGAAACAAATCATTTCGGCTGGGAACTCAATGGAACGTGACAGTGGAATCATGGTCGAATCGGGAAGGCAACCTGAAGGGCGTCTCCGCCGTCGATGGATCTTGATCATCGCGTTGTCTCTGGTTCTTGCCGGAATGGTCCCGATGGCAATCGCACAAGAGAGCGTTGATGAGTCACGACTGATCAAACGGCTGGCGCTTCTTGGGGGAAGCGTCAGTCATGATGGTACGATGAGTGCAGGGCCGGTTGTGGCGGTCGTCATCGATCACAAGTGCCGATTCAACGATAAGTACCTGCATCTGCTCAAAGGATTTCCCAGCCTGCAGTCTCTGGAACTCGCATTTCATCATTTCGAAGATGCAGATCAGTTTACGGATGCGGGGGCGAGTCACCTGGGTGAGCTCAAGGGGCTGACGAATCTCAGCCTGACCTACACGAAAATCACCGATGCCGGCCTCGGCGAATTGGGGAAGTTGACCTCGCTTGCGCGTTTGGATCTCAGTCATACCCGCGTCACCGCTGCGGGTCTCAAAGAGTTGCACAACCTGGATCAACTCTCCACGCTCACGCTGCAACATCTGCAGATCAACGGAGAGGGACTGAAGGATTTGAGCGAACTCGCCCAGTTAGCGGAACTCGATCTCTCGCACGCCCGAACATCGAGTCGGGGACTGCAGGGATTGGGAATGCTGTCCCAATTGACTTCATTAAACCTGACCCGAATTCCCGTGACCAAATCGGATCTGACCGAGATCGCGCAACTGACCAAGTTGAATGCGCTGCAGCTTCGTCAGACAGGAATTACTGATGAGGGGCTGAAACAACTGAGTCAGCTGAAGAATCTGAAAAGTCTGGGGCTGTATGGCAATGAAATTACCGATGACGGACTCGCTCAACTGGAAAGTCTGGAACACATGGAGAGCCTGGTTGTTGGGGACTGCCGGATCTCTAACCGGGGACTCCAGCACCTGCAAAAACTTCCGAACTTGACCGAACTGCGAATTCTACTCACGCAAGTCACCGATGAGGGACTCAAGGAATTGGCCGGGTTCAAAAATCTCAAAAAACTCTCTCTTTCCAGTATCTGGATCACTGACGAGGCGGTTGACCAACTGCAAAAAGAGTTACCGGATCTCGTGATTCTGCGTTGAAGACTCTACGCAAAACATTCCATGCGGAATCCCTGTTTGTGCCCAAGGACTGAGCCCAAACCGCATCGAAACTCTGTTCCGTGTGGTGTCCCCGAATCGCGTCATGACCCCGAATGATCTTGCGGAGCGGTGGTGCGATTAACGGGGCGATGCCGAGCCCGTTTTCGTCGCCGGACGTTCGCGCGGGGGAAAACGTTCCAACAATGCCCGGTGTTTTTCGGCGGCTTTGGGGTCGCCCACTTGATGATATACGTCGGCCAAAAACGGGTGGAGCTCCTGCAGCGTGGGATTGAGCTCGAGGGCTCGTTCCGCAGACGCGATCGCTCCCGCGTTATCACCACGGTATTTCAGGGTGAGGGCCAGGCGTCCATGGTACGAACCGAGCCAAGGGTTCAGTTGCAGAAATTGTTTCAAGTAGTTTTCGGCCGGAACGGGCTTAAGCTGATCATGAAACATCGTGGCGAGACTCTGCACCGTCGCTTCATGTCGCGGATTCAGTTGCAATAACTGCATTCGCCAGCGGACCGATTCCTTGAATTGGTTTTGAATTTGGCAGCTATTGGCGATCGCGAAATAAAGTTCGGGATCGTTGGGCGATTCGGCAATCAACTTCAACAACAGTTGATATGCTTGCCGTGCCAATTCCGGATTCAGCGGGGGGACCGCAGCATCCCGGACCAGGATAAACGCTCGAGCACGTTGCCGTTCCAATTCGGGGATCGGCCCCTCGGTAAATTGGAAGATCCGTGTTTCCCCCGATTCAGGGCTGTCCGTCAACGGCTTGCGGAGAATCCGATGATCGGCAATCGAACGATGCAGCACATTGGTCGATTCGGTTGCCGGCATGTGACAAACCGTGCAACGATCAAAATCAGGAGCGGAATCTCGCTCGGTCATGGGCAATGCACAGCCCCGATCGGCATGGCATTTCAAGCATTTCTGCCGATAGGACTCGTACTTCTCCGCCGGGGTGGGAACCGAATGGGGGTCGTGACAGGAAATGCATCCCATCCGTCCTTCGCTCTGCCGGAAACAAACGCTGCTGACCATGTGCTCAACCTGACTGGCCGCACGACCGGAACGCGACAGCCCACTGCCGTGGGATTTGACCAAAACCAGCCAATTTTCTTCGAGGCGTTGTCCGGGTTGAAAGTCGTGCGGCGTCCGATCAGTTCGCAGTGTGCGACTTTCACCGTGCAGATGACATTGGGCGCAGACCGCTTCGCGACGATCGACATCGAGGTGCGCTGGATTGACAATCGAATCGTCGGCCAAATCACCCGATTCCCGTGCCGCAATATGTTTTCTGCCAGGGCCATGACAGCGTTCGCAACTGATCGATTCTTCGAGAAACGGCGGTTCGCCAAAACGATCTGCCTCGTTGCGGACGAAATTGGGCCGGCCCGAATGACACGAGATGCAACCACCGGTGACTCGTCGTTCAAAGCGAAGATGCGATTTCGGAAGATAATCGGGCGACAGTCCCCATTTGTGTTCCCCGGAGTACCACGACAGGCTTGATTTGAACATCAAACCCTCGCGATCAATCAGGTAAGCCCGTCCCCGTTTGCCGGACCCCAACACAAAACTGACGGGAACAGACTGGTCATAAATCGCAGCGCCTGTCTGGTCACGCAGGATTTCATGATGGAACACCTCGTCGCCGTTTCGCTCGACCCGATACCGACGCGATCCGGGTGGACCAAACTCGGCCTGGTTTGTGTAATCTTCAAACGGTCCCGCCGAGGCGACTTTGGCAAACGAATTGGCCATGGGGTGCGATTGGTATTTCTCCCAAATTTCGGGATGACATTCTCGACAGGCCATGCTCCCCACATAATCGATGCTGGAGGGATCAATCGGCGTTACGAGGCGAACCGTTTTTTCAGATTCCGTTTTGAATCGATCTGCCGAAGTGATTTTCTTCGTGATCGGTTTGATGGCAGGAGGAAGAACTGTTTGGGCCAGCTTTTCGTTTTGGGCCGGCGGTTCGCTAGCTCGCCAGAAAACCAACGCCGCGACAACGCCTAACAAGCTTGTTGCCAGACCTAACCGCCACCACGATTGATTGCTCACGAATCCACCCTCAAATCTTGCTATTGCAAACGGACTTCAGGGATGAGGGGGCATCGAGATGCCCCTAACGCGACTGGCAGAACTCCGACTGTAACCAATCCAATGAAACTTCACAAACCGCATCCCATGTTGGAACTGCAATTTAGATGTCGATGTTCAGAATATTCAAAGATTAAAAAATCCGCATCCACAATACTTAATTCCTGCAAAATTCCATGAGATTTTCGTTTTGGTGAATTGATGCGTACTGGAATTGAAGACACAGTCGCAGACCGCTTCCCCCCAATCTGCGTCTGCTTGACTGCTGCTTGATTGCCATAAAAACCCAGCGAGCCCCTCAAATCGAGCTCAACAGGAAAATCCTGTTCGATCGTTATTCCCTTTTTCTTCCGGAGAGTTTCTGTCCCGGTTCGGGAAACTCCGTTGACGAAATGCTATGGCGAGTGATATGTATTGAATGCTACCGATGCGTTTCGGGTAGAGAAATCGTGGTGTTGAATCGAGAAAATCCTTTCAGCATTTTGCACTGGGTGGCGTTGACTCCCCCCTCGATTCTCATGACTTGAACTGCCGAGGACCGCTATGATGTTCCCACCTCGACCTGGATTTTTTGTTTGTCTGACGGCCCTCTTGCTGGCCCCGGCATCGCTTTGGGGTGATGACGGCTTGGCAGGACGTATTGATGCCTTGATCGATGGTGAGTTGATCGGCCCCGTGGCGATCATTGCGGACGATGCCGAGTTTTTACGGCGAGTGTCGCTGGATCTGCAGGGGATGATTCCCACGGCTGGCGAGGCGCGAGCGTTTCTGGATGATCCTTCGCCCAACAAGCGGCAACTGCTGGTGGACCGCCTGCTGGCGAGTCCCCGTTACGCAGTTCACATGGCCAATTTGTTTGATGTGATGTTGATGGAACGTCGTCCTGACAAGCACGTCACCACGCCGGAATGGCAAAAATATCTCCAAGCGGCATTCGAAAAGAATGTCCCCTTCAATCAGTTGGCTCACGAGATTCTCGCGGCAGATGGGGTCGATCCCGTTCAGCGTCCTGCCGCGAAATTTTTCCTCGATCGGGATGCCGAACCCAACATCATGGCTCGGGATATTGGGCGCATTTTTTTCGGGATGGATTTACAGTGCGCGCAATGCCATGACCACCCGTTGGTGGATCACTATTTGCAAACCGATTACCACGGTCTGTATGCCTTTGTGAATCGGACGAACATCTTTACCGATGAGGTCGCCAAAAAGACGTTTCTTGCCGAAAAAGCGGATGGGGAAGCGACTTATAAGTCGGTCTTCACGCAGGACAGTGGCCAGATCCGTCCGCAACTTCCCGATGAGAACGAGCTGGAAGAACCCCGACTGCGGCAGGGGGAAGATTACGCGGTCCCTCCTTACCCTGGCCTGAAATTTGTGCCGAAATACAGTCGTCGAGCCAAGCTGGCCGAACTCGCCACCAACGGTCGGAATCGTCAATTTAATCTGAATATCGCCAACCGTTTGTGGGGGCAGATGATGGGGCGAGGTTTAGTCCACCCCGTCGACCTGCATCATCCACTTAATCCCCCCACGCACCCTGCGGTCCTGGACCTGATCACGAATGAATTCGTCGCGCACAAGTACGACACGCGTTGGCTCTTGAGGGAACTGGCGTTAACCCGAACTTATCAACGCTCGATTGAAGCACCCGCAGAATTTCAGGCCACCCTGGTGAAATCCTCGGCCAGTCTCCCCCCCTTAACCGCCGAATTCGCACGCTTGAAAAGTATTGCTCAGGAATCCGAGACGCTGGTTGATGCGGCCCAGAAAGAATTCAAATCCGCACGTGCCGCATTGGCACCAGTTGAGGCGGCGTGGCGAGCGGCCGAGGTGACCGTTACGACGGCAAAGAAACCGCTGGACGACGCACTGATCGCCTTAGCGAAAGCCGAAAAAGCGGTCGCAGACAAACAAGCTGCGATTCAAGCGGTGACTGAGGCGACCGCGAAATCGACCGAGGTGGTCAAATTGCTTCCTGCGGACAAAGAGATTGCGGCCGCTTTGGCCACCTTCACCGCCAAGCAAAAGCAATTCATGGACGAACTGGCAACCGTGCAAAAAGCGGTGGTTGACCAGCAAGCCGCCCTGCCACCTCATCAGGCCAAGCTGACCGAAGCGTATGGCCCGGCAGATCTGGCATACAGTGCGTATCTCGAAGCGAGAAAACCCGTGGATGCGGCCAAGGCCCACTTGATTCAGGTCTGGAATCGACACAAAGCCGACTCGTTCCAATCCGGTCTCGCGAAGAAACGTCTGGAAGCCAACGAGTCACAGGTCGCCTTCCAGTCGATCCTGACGAGTCTATCCGGAAAACAAGCGGAACTGGGGCAGAGGCGTGCGGAGCTGGCGGTCGCGATTGCGGCGGTCGAGCAGCAGCAGCAGGAACTGGCGAAGCAGACGGCGGCAGACGCCGAAGTCGAGAAAACGATGAAAAGTAGCACCGATTTGCTGGACCAGGCAAATACCCTCTTCGTGGCAGGACAATCAGCGGTCCAAGCGGTGACGGATGCCTGTACGAAAACCGAAGTGGCACTGCAAAAGCTGCCAGCAGACGTGGAATTGACCGCCATCGCCCAGAAATTGAAAGAACGTCTGGATCTATTAAGCAAGGAAGTGGCGCTACAAGAACAAGTGGTGGCAACTCGGAAACTGGCAGTGAAAGACCTTTCGACCAAGTTGGCAGAGTCCAAGCAGCGAACAGTCGACATGACCGCCGAGATGACCAGTCGGCAACAGGGGGTAGCCAGCCGGACGACAACCATTGATCAATTGCTTGCGACGACGCGAGAAGTCGAATCGAGTATTGATCCCGCACGTGAAAAACTGGTCGAGCTTTGGACAAATGGGACAGGAGTTCGGGGACTGAAGCAACTCTCGCCCGAGCAAATCGGCTGGTCTTTGATGCAGGCGACCGGCGTGATTGATCCGCATCGCCCCGCCGCCGATGCCGAGATTGAAAAAACGGTTCCGAAAGTCAGCGTCGCCGCGGATCCTGCTTTGACCCGCAGTCGCGAAGTGAAGGTCGAGCAGCAGTTGAATGAAATCATGCGAGGAAATGTCGCACAGTTTATCGGGCTCTACGCGGCGTCTGCCGGTCAGCCCCAGGATGACTTTTTTGCCACCCCGGATCAGGCCCTTTTCGTAGCAAACGGCGGCACGGTGATTGGCTGGGCAGCAAGTGGGCAACTCGCCCAACGGCTTGCTCCCATTATGGATGCAAAAGCTTTTGCCGAAGAGCTTTACCTGTCCACACTCACCCGTCGCCCCAGTGAAATCGAAACCAATGAAGTGACACAATACTTGGCGATGCGGCCAGCCGAACGTCCAAACGCCATTCGGGAACTGGTCTGGTCTTTAGTCACTTCAGCGGAGTTTCGCTTTAATCACTGAGGTGAACGAAAATCGATTTGAGGAAATTTGCCAGGACTTTGCCAAGACAAATTGTGATTTGCCACGATTTGGAAGAGAATAACGACGGGATGATGCTGTGAGGTTTCCAGGAACGCCGATGAACAGGATGGTTCGACGGTGTTCCTGCAATCAAGTTCAGGAGAATTGAATCATGCGATGTCACTATGCCTGCGGTTCAATGGATCATTTGATGGCGCGACGCCAGTTCCTCGGCGCAATCTCGTCGGGTGCCGTGGCAGCGGGGGGAGTGATGCTGGGGGGACTCTCGGCATTGACGCGACCGAGTGCTGCGGCCGAACTTGCCAAGCAACAGAAACGTGTGATTGTCTTCAACATGCATGGGGGACTCAGTCAACTGGAAAGCTGGGATCCCAAGCCCGGGACCCCCACGGGTGGGCCATTCCGCGCCATTCCCACATCGGTACCGGGAACGCATATCTGCGAACTGTTGCCCGAGACCGCCAAGCAGATGCATCGACTCGCCATCGTGCGGAGCGTCGACACGTCTGAAGACGATCACGGCAAAGGGGCCTACATGATGCTGACAGGTCGGCGTCAAACCCCTGCCAGCGATTTTCCGCGCATCGGTGCTGCCGCAGCAAAAGCGCTTGCTCCCGAATCAAGTGGGCTGCCGGGACATATCCAGATTGCTGCAGGCGGGGGTGGCCGTACGAATGACTCGGCTTACCTCGGACCTAAGTATGCCGGGGTGATCATGGGAAATGGTCAACCACCCCAGAATTCGGCACGACCCGAGATCATTGATCAGATTTCCGATGATCAGCGTAATGCCCTGCGTCGTTCGGCAAATGAACGATTTTTGTCCCGCCGCCGGACCGCTCTGACCGACGCCTATACCTACAGTTATGAACAAGCTCGTCAATTGATGGCACAACGGGATGTGTTCGATGCCACCAAGGAATCCGAGCAGGATCAGGCTCGTTACGGCAAGCATGATTTCGGGCGTCATTGCCTGCTGGCGCGACGACTACTGGAAAATGGGATCACCTTTGTTCAGGTGAGTCACTCGAATTATGATACTCATAATGAAAACTTCAATTTTCACATTGAACAGCTTGGTGAATTTGACAACCCCTTCGCGACGTTCGTCGGGGACCTCGCCGATCGAGGTATGCTCGAGAGCACGCTGATCGTGGTGCTGTCTGAATTTGGACGGACGCCAAATATCAATCACCTCTACGGTCGTGATCACTGGAGCAAAGCGTGGTCCGTGCTGATGGGGGGGGCTCGCGTCATACCGGGCGCGGTGATTGGCAAAACAAATCCCAATGGGACGGAAGTCATCGACGCCAAGGTCGACCATGCCAACCTGTTTCATACCTACCTGCAGGCGGTCGGTGTGGACACCTCGAAATCGTTTGATGTGGATGGTCGCCCCATTCCGATTGCCGACCCCGCCTCGCACGGAATTCCCCAGCTGTTGGCATAATTCGTTTGATAGGAATTGATTCACGATGCCCTCGCCGGATGACAAACCGCTGCGCGTTTGCAGTTTTGAGAGCCGACGTGGGGCGGAAATGAAATCGCTGATCGAGCGACACGGCGCGATCGCCACGATCGCTCCCTCGATGCGCGAAATCCCCCTCACGGACAATCCGGCGGTCTTTCAATTCGCCGAGCAACTGCTCGCTGGCGGTATCGATATTGTCGTGTTCATGACAGGAGTTGGTGCGACTTCGTTATTGGAATCGCTGGAAACTCGGTATCCCCGCGATCTCATTTTTGCCGCGTTGGAAAAGGTCTGTGTGGTGGTTCGAGGTCCCAAACCGACTGCGGTGTTGCGTGGTTGGGGGGTAAGAATTGACTATCGCGCCCAAGAGCCCAATACTTGGCGGGAAATTATGTCGATTTTTGATCAGTCGATTCCTCTTCAAGGTCGCTGTGTTGCCGTACAAGAGTATGGTCAGCCGAGTGTCGAGTTCTATCACGCACTGACGACACAGGGGGCCACGGTGCTGCCGGTACCGGTCTATCGCTGGGCATTGCCGACCGATATCGAACCGCTGCGGGCTGCAATCCGGCAGACGATTTCCGGTGAATTTGATTTGGTGATGTTTACGAGTGCTCAACAGCTTCATCATGTGCTGCAGGTGGCCGAGGAAGCAGGCCTGCGTGACCAGTGGCTGCAGGCGGTTCATCGTGATTGCTTGGTCGCTTCAATTGGTCCCACCGCAACCGAGACCTTGTCTGCAGCGGGATTACAGGTCGATATTGAGCCTGTTCACCCCAACATGGGGAGTCTGGTGAAAGAATCAATTGCCGCCGCAGAAACGCTCTTAATCGCTAAAAAAACAGGCAACCACAGAAGGCAGGCGGGTCAACCAGAGCGGTAACCAACCAGAGGTGTAACCAACCAGAGGTGTCAGATGCAGAATGCGGATCATTTACGACATCCGACCGTTTCTCGCCGCACGGCGGTTCAGGCGGGGGCTGTCGGGATGTTGGGGTTCGGACTGAATCACCTGAGTCGTTTTTCACTGGCCAGTCCCAGCGAAAAACGGGAACGAGCCACCGCCAAATCCTGTATCTACATTTTTTTATCGGGTGGGCTGGCGCAGCATGAAAGTTTTGATCTCAAGCCCGACGCGCCGGCGGAAATTCGTGGCGAGTTTCAACCGATTGCCACCGCCACGCCGGGGATTCAGATTTGTGAACACTTGCCGGGATTGGCTTCCCGCAGCTCCCACTGGGGGCTGGTTCGATCATTGACTCACCCAACCAATGATCATACGGCGGGCCATTATTACATGCTGACGGGACGCAGTATTCCCTCCCCCGGCTTCCGCGGAGATCGCGTTGCACGTTCGAGTGACTGGCCTTCGATCGCCTCCATCGTGGGTGATTCGGTCCCCCGCCAAAGTCATCAGCTTCCTCCGGCAATTGTGTTGCCCGAACGCTTGGTCCATTGGTCCGGGGGTGTGATTCCCGGCGCCTATGGCGGACTGATGGGGAACCATCGTGACCCGTTCTTCATTGAAGCCTCTCCCTACGGAAACCCGTTCTGGCGCGGTGCGTACCCGGAATATACGTTTGCCAATGAAACGAAAAAACCACCTCAAGAGGGTGACCAGCGAGTCTATCAGGCCCCCAATATCAAGCTTTCGCCGGAACTGAGTCTCGGTCGAATGAAAAGCCGCTCGGTGTTGCTCGGAGAATTGGACCGACAGCGACGTGAGTTGCAAGAATCGGCATCGGTTCATCAGTATGACGACCATCAGCAATCGGCGATTTCGCTGCTTTCTGCCACCGAAGTCCGTCGCGCGTTTGATGTCACCAACGCTGACCCACAGACGCTGGAAAGGTATGGAAAAAACAGTTTTGGCTGGTCTCTGCTGATGGCCTTTCGTCTCGTGGAAGCGGGAGTCAATCTCGTACAGGTGAATCTCGGGAATAACGAAACCTGGGACACACACGGGGATATTTTTCCCCGACTGAAAGACAAACTGTTTCCGCCCACCGATCGAGCCCTCTCGGCGTTGCTGGACGATTTGGTATCGAGCGGACTACTGGACAGTACCCTGATTGTGATGGGGAGCGAGTTTGGACGGACCCCGAAATTATCCACGTTAAACGAATCATTCCCCCTCCCCGGTCGTGATCATTGGGGAGCGGTTCAAAGTGTTTTCCTGGCAGGGGGCGGGGTTGCTGGGGGGAGTGTCGTGG
>CAMBQP010000073.1 GCA_945869955.1 Schlesneria paludicola DSM 18645 | reverse complement strand
TGATTCACTCGACACGACTGAATTGCGGGCGCGTTCCGGACTTGGTTGCGGAGCTGTTTGGCTTAGCGGCGTGGACTTAGCGGCGTGGACCCAAGCTCGAATAAGCTCATCGTGAGGCCATTTTCCAGCGTATTGATGTCAGTTTGTTGCGAAATTGACTAATCTTGAATTGCTTAGTTTGATTCGGAATTTCTGAGGAGTTTGCCGATGCGACATCGACCCAATTTGTGGACGGCATTCATCGCCCTGTGCGGGCTTTCGTGGGGGGCGATTTGTGTTGTCGCCGACTGTGTTCTCGCCGACGAAGCACCCCAGCAATTTCTGGTGCTGACGGATCTGCATTTTGACCCGTTTATCAACTGCCCCGATGCGGCCACAATCGACCGACTCGCCAGTGCCAGTGTGGCGGAGTGGCCCGCCTTGCTTGAGGCCTACCAGTCGCGTGGCACCATTCGCTTTGGTAGCGACGCCCCCTGGCCACTCATTCGCGACGCTCTGGCCGACGCCGCCGCTCAGGGACACCACCTGGAGATGGTGCTCAGTGCCGGGGATTTTTTGACGCATGAGTGGCAGACCAAGTACCAGAATCTGACTAAACGCGATCCAAAGTCTGACCCGATCTACTTCCGGTTCACCTCGAAGACGATTGCATTTCTGGCATCGCAAATCGAGCGAACGTTTCCTGGCATCCCTTTTTTTCCCGTACTGGGAAATAACGATTCGTACTGTGGGGATTACCAAATCGTTCCTGCAGGAAGTTTTGCAGCGGTGTTCGCTGACACCTTTGCCCCGTTGACGCGGGGGACTGCCGAGCAAACGGCCCATTTTCAAACGACCGTGCGGCGGGGTGGGTATTACTCGTTGCCATTGCCGGGCAAGCGACGGATTATCTCATTGAACAGCGTCTTTTTTTCCGGGAGTTATCAGAAGTGTACTCCGAACGTCAACATGCCCGCAGCGGCGTTTGAGCAACTCCAGTTTCTCGATCGCGAGTTGAATCAGGCTGCCAGTTCTGGCGAACGGGTCTGGCTCTTGATGCATATCCCGCCGGGGATCGATGGTTATGCAACCGGTAATGACCCCAGTGGGGGTATTGATCCACTCTGGCAAGACACACTTCCGGTTGATTTTACGGACCGTTTTCTATCGCTGCTGGGGCCCCACGAAAAAACGCTCGAAATGGCCTTTGCCGGACATTCGCACATGTGCGACTTCCGACTGATTCGCGAGACGGCAGCAGGACCGGGGACTACGGATGGCAGTGAAGCTCCTCCTTTAATTCTCAAGATTGTCCCCGGCGTTAGCCCACTGTTCTCGAATAACCCAGCTTACGAAATCTTTCAACGCACGGAGAAGGGGGAATTTCACTTTAAGACCCGTTATCTCGCATTAGCAACCGACAACGCGTTGCCGCCGGTCAATTGGTCAACGGCTGAGGATGTCTTGGGCCTGAGTCCGCTGAACGCGGAAAAAATTAGTCAGGTTGCACAGGCAATCCTCGCCCAACCGGCGACGACCGGCAGCAGTTATCTGCGGCAATACTACGTGAATTCCCTAGCCACACCGGCGGCCGACTCTCAGTTTCTGGATGACATTGCCTGTGCGATGTGGCGAGTGCGGGTGAGCAATTACCGGAAGTGCCGCACCGAATGAGACGCGCGAAGTTTGATATTAGTTTTGCTTCGGACTGGCCGATTCTGGTGAGATGACAATTCACCCTACCGGTACGTATCCTCGTCCAGAGAGCTTGACGAGGTCAAAAGTTCACCGACAAACTGCGATGTCGGCAGGTTTCCTAACAGGTAGGTGTGACGGCCTTCATCGATAGTAATGCGGGTTTGTGCCGGTGTCCCGAAATCTCCCATGCGTTGAGAGGGACGCAGCGTAATCACATGTTCTCCGACTGGAAGCTCGATGCGAAAGACCTGAATGGTGTCGGGCAACAGTCCCCAGCAGCGGGTAT
Source organism: Schlesneria paludicola DSM 18645 (assembly GCA_945869955.1). Taxonomy (GTDB): domain Bacteria; phylum Planctomycetota; class Planctomycetia; order Planctomycetales; family Planctomycetaceae; genus Schlesneria; species Schlesneria paludicola_B. Next base: position 24,433 of record CAMBQP010000073.1, on the reverse strand, counting down.
CGGCCGATTCCGTTGCTTCCCAGGCGACCCCGGCCGCCATCACTGCGAGGCTGACCATTGATCCCTTTTCGATATCAGCGACTTCTTCGACAGCGTACAAAATCCCCTTCTTGATGACTCGTCGGGCCACGGCGCGACCGATGACCGCAGGGTAGTGGGCCTCTTGCTGCCGCACGGCCATCTCGCCAATGTCGACGAGTGTTGCCGTGTTTCCTGCCAGTTCTCCGTCAATCCGGATCGAAACCGAATCGGCCACCGGCACGAAATTGACGACTTGGGGAATCTTGACCGGTGCCAGTGTCGGTGTCACATTCCGCTTTCCGACCGCGTCAAAAATCCGGTCAGCAATTAATAACGCCGCCTGAGTGGGCACTTCGGCGGTCTCTTGCTTGATGGGACCGCGGCCTACCAGAGCAAAAACGTATAACGCTCCATGCCCTGGATGCATCGGAACTTCATGCTCGCAGCGCTGCAAATCGGATTGTGCATCGCGAAACGAAGGCTCCCATTTCGCAACCTGAACTCGAGCCCTGACCGCATCGTTTAAGGTGAGCGGAGATTCTTCCGCCAGCATGCCGCGAATGTAAGGCCCGAGTGCGACCTGCTTGTAGGCGAGCACCGCAGACTGATTCTCGTCTTTGTATTTCTCTTCGACGCGCTGCATGATCTGCTGTTGTTTGTCGACCATCTGCAACGCATAGGCCCCTGCATCCCCTCCATTCGACATCAGGTTTGAAATGGAAAGCAGGGCACGGATCAAGACTTTTTCATAATCTTCACCGGCATACGGTCGCACCTTGTCATCTGAAAGCATCGAAGCGATCTCGCGGGCCGGATCAACCTCTTCCAGGTCATCGAAATGATCGCGAACTTTCCGCAGCAGGCGTTCGGCATCCTTTGGTCGCCCCGAGGCGAGTTCAATGACCGCCTTATCGAGGAGCAGCACGTCTCGCTCGCCCTTATGCTTTTTCAGCTGTTTCTCTAACGCCTCGTCAGCGGCGGCGAGATTTCCGTCGAAGAATGCCGATCGGATCGGCTGCACACGATCGAAATGCGAGGCACAACCAGAGAGCAGCAGCAGGACGAACGCCCCCAACGCACAAGTGATCGTCGCACGGCATCCCGCCCGGTGAGCGATCCGCTGTCGATCCTGTGGAAGTGTGAGTATGGGGGGGATGTTCATCGTACGTTTGTTTCCGCGTCAAACGCCAGAACTTGGGATGACACTGCGGCAACCCGATTCTTTCCGAACCGGACTCAATTCGTCGTCATCGTATTCCGCTGATCGCAACGCAAACGAGGTGGGAAGGCTGAAATCCAATACAAACGTGACCGGTTGGTCAACTCTCAACCCGCTCCATAATTACGGAGTTTTCCCAGTCGTGACTTGTGATATCCCTTACGGATTTCGGCGGATTCCTTCTCGGTGTGCCCCGTTTCAAAGTTCACCAGTTCCAGCGATAACAGATAGTCCCGCTGATAATCCTTGCTGTTGCTGCGTGTGGTTCCCGACGTGATGGTCGCATAGAGGAAGTAATCAATCGGTTCCCGCTCCTGTTCCATGATCGCCGCGAATTTTCGGCGGGCACTCGGTGTATACAGCGCGTCCGGACGCAAACCCGCCTCTTGCAAACCTGCCTTCACCGCGCGGATATTGACCAGTTCGAAGGCTTCCGAGCCATTGATGATCGTATCGATTTTCTGATAGATCTGATCGCCAAAGTCACCGATCTCTTCCGAGCTCCGGTTTTCAACCTGCAGGAAACAGATCCGTTTTTTGCACGGTTCGCCCGAGTGCGATGTCAGTTTCACCGACGTTTCTTCCCGGCCGAGCAACTGGCTGACCGAGGTTTGAATCAACGGCTCCCACGTTTCGGCTCCTGCGGTATGGCTGCCGACCATATCGCGATCCGAATCGTTCAGGACATGAGCGTATTGTCGCCCCTTACACCCCGCCACCATGACCAGTGTCACGCTCGCAAGTGAAAACCCGATAGTTTCGAAAAATCGCCGCCGATCCATGGCTGGCTCCTCTATTCGATCTGAGTTCGATCTCTATGTTATCAACTTCGGTCAAACCGCGTGAAATCTTCAATCTCGACCGCGAACCTGACGAACAACGTGGGGTTATATCCCGTGTTGCCAAACGGGAATAGAGCGGTTCTTTTGGAGAGACTGGGATGTTTGGGCGCTTTTTCGAACAGAACCGATTTGAAATGAGAAACCCCGCTCGGCGACCAGGTGTTGGCGACTCAAGTGAATACGATCAGGAGGAGAACGAGCGAGCGAAATCGTCCGCAGCAATCTCTGCGGCTGTCGAGACGGGACGTATATCGACGGATCTCATTGTTTTCAAACGTGTTAAGGCTGTTTTTTGACCGCCTAACGATCGTCGGATGCCGTTAGATTTTGTCCCGGCAGGCCCCGACAGGCACCCATCGGAAAATGTCTGCTGGCAAGCGGGTCTAAGAATCCGTAGACTTTGATGAGTCTTGAGTAAATCGGAGAAGTCGATGCAGTTTAGTCCATCCCATCCATTTGCTGGCTCGTATCCTCGCCGCGAACTCCTGCGAGTTGGGGGAATGTCGGCGCTCGCTTCCTGCCTGCCCGGATTGCTTGCCTCGCAGGCTCTGGGTTCGTCGGCCCTGACTGCACCTGTGAATGGGCGGCTGTTTGGTCGAGCCAAACAGGTGATCATGCTCTTCCTGTCGGGAGGCCCTCCGCAGCACGAGACCTTTGATCCCAAGCCACTCGCCCCCGTCGAGATTCGAGGCCCGTTCAAATCGATCAGCACCAATGTCCCCGGTATCCAGTTCTGTGAACTGCTCCCACGGACCGCCGCTCGCGCCGATCGCCTGGCCGTGATTCGCTCGATGTACACGAATAACAACATTCATGGCGGTAGCGGATACTGGGTTTTGACCGGTCGCCCAATGTTGACGGGCGATGGCGAGATTGCCCAGCCGACCGATTGGCCCAACATGGCCTCGATCGTCAAGCGGTTTCGGCCAAGCGAACGTCTTCCCGCACTCACGGCCGTTACCCTGCCGGAACTGTTTATCGGAAATGGGGGCAACATCGAAGCGGGACAGTTTGGCGGAATTCTCGGGCCACAATATAGCCCGGAGTTGATTGAATGCCGCCCCGCCGAGCCGAACTCGCCCCTCGGGGGGTTGTACGCCAGCCGAGTTTCGACCGATCAGATGCGGCAGCGGGTGTCGCTCTTGGATGCACTTGGCCAAACCTTTGATCAGACCCCGCGCAGTGCGGTCGTGCAATTGCATGAAGGGCTGCAGCGTCAGGCATTTGATCTGATGACGACGGGTGGAGCTCGACAGGCCTTTCGCCTCGAAGAGGAATCCGATCAGGTACGTGACCGCTATGGACGACACCCCTGGGGACAAAGTGTGCTGCTGGCACGACGGTTGGTCGAGTCGGGGGTTCGCTTCGTGACCGTCAACTGGCCGCGAGTTCCCGGTGATCGCGGGGTCGATAACCCAATCTGGGATACGCATGCACGCAACTTTGACCGGATGGAAGATTGTCTGGCACCTCAGTTTGATGTCGGTTTCACGGCACTTCTCGACGATCTTTCAGACCGGGGACTGTTTGAAGAAACCCTGGTCATCGCCGTCGGAGAATTCGGTCGGACCCCGACGGTCAACGCCAATGCCGGGCGAGACCACTGGGGATCGGTTTTCAGTTGCGTCTTGGCAGGGGGTGGTATTGCCGGGGGCCAGGTCTATGGATCCAGCGATCGCGAAGGGGGGTATCCGGCGAGTGACCCCGTGGATGCGGGGCATTTGGCCGCAACCGTCTTTCATCTGGTCGGTATCAATTCTCAAGGGACGTTTGCTGACCGCCTCGGTCGGGAGCTTTCGCTGACGGAAGCCGAACCTCTGTATACGCTGTTGGGAGAAGAACCCGCGACAACGGCACGAACCACGCCAACTGGTGAACTCGCCTTTGTCCCCCCGTATCGCGCAGGGCTGTTGCTATATCCCGATTTTACCGAAACCGTCTCGCTGCCGCCGTTGGATGCACCCGCCAGTCCCAAGGGGTGGCGTGCGAGTCCCGTGGTGGGGGCTGCAAATGGCCAAGAGGTTCGACACGGTTTTGGCGTGCGGCTCAGTGCCGACCCCACCTCGCGTCCGTCCGCTCAACTGGGGATCTGGACGAGTGAATCGAATGAAGCGATCACGATTCCGGCCCATGCCAGCGCCGTGTTGGCACAACAGATTCGTGATCCCCAGTCGGGTCATTTCCGCGTGAAGGGGACAGTCTCGGGCGGGGGAACCTCGTCCGAAGCATTCCAGCGTTTGCTGACACAGCACTTCCGTTCGCGGCTGGTTCTGTTTCAGTTTTCGCATCCGCAGAAATCGGCGGTCCACCGGCAGGAACTGGCGTCAATCGAAGTGACACCCCTTTTCCTGGCTAATCCCGCAGAGGAAGTGTGGCCGGTCATCACACTGGAAAAACGCCTGGCACCGACGCCGGGAGTCAACTTCACGTTTGGCTTGGGAATCGGTTGTGCGTTGATCATTGAACGAAAAACCGAGGGGGTTTTGACAATCCCCGCACAATCGGGTGACGCTTTTCTGCAGTTACAACAAATTCAGATTGATTTTGAAGGCTGGAAAATCGGCTAAGTTTTGGGATGCGACCCTTTCGAACCGCCGCGTGGACTCATCCGGCAACCAGGAATTTATCGGGCTTGGTTTCACCACCTGAATGGCAACGGTAAGATAGGAGTTCATCCTTTTATTCATCCAACACGGATCCACCAACCACACGCAACAGACCTATGCCGACCCAAACGACTCCTGACATCCTGTCACGTATTATTGAACGCAAACGGCTCGAGGTGGACGAGGCTCGGCGATTGCGCCCCGAAACCCATTTGCTGGAACAACTCGACGCCGCCCCCCCCGTCCGTGATTTCATCGGGGCCCTGCGGTCGGCGAGTGACATCGGGCTGATTGCCGAAGTCAAAAAAGGCTCACCCTCGGCGGGAATCATTCGTGCCGATTTTGATCCTGTGCAGATTGCCCGGACTTACGAACAGCATGGTGCGTCCTGTTTGAGCGTACTGACCGACGAACATTTTTTCCACGGGCACCTGGATGACCTGCGTGCGGTCCGGGCTGCGGTCCGAATCCCGGTCCTGCGCAAAGACTTTATGATTGACCGCTATCAAGTGCTCGAAGCACGTGCCGCCGGAGCGGATTGCATTCTGCTGATTGCCGAATGCCTGAACGATTGTCAAATGCGGGACCTCTACTTCTATGCCTCGGAATTGGGGCTGGCGGCGCTGATCGAAGTGCATGATGTCGAGAATCTGGATCGGGTCTTGAAACTGGATCCTCCTTTATTAGGGATCAACAATCGGGACTTGCGAACGATGACTACCGATCTCGATCATACGATTCGGTCAGCTCAGCAGGTTCCTGCTTCGACGCTATTGGTGAGTGAAAGCGGGATCAAAACCCGCGCGGATATTGACCGTGTCAAGCACGGGGGTGCCCGGGCGATTCTCGTCGGTGAAACACTGATGCGATCACCCGATATTGGTTTGGCGGTCGACCAATTGCTGGGACGTTCCGCAGTTTAACGCGATCTGGATTGAAGCAATACTGAAGCTGAGGATTGATATAGAAGTCCGCTGGGATGCGAAAATGTTCTCCTTGGCAGGTCCCTCGGGTGGTCAAACCTTAAACCCAAGTGGATGAGAGAATCGCAGCGGTGGGAGCCTCACCCATTCCATGCATCGATTTCGAGGCATCCATTTCAGGGTTGATCAAGTCAAACTCTCTTTTTCTCGTGGCAGGTGGTTTCATGGCTGGTAAAGTCTCGATTGAGTGTCCTGCGTGTGCCGCAAAACTGAATCTTTCCGACAGTAGCAAGCTGGGAAAAAAGATTCGCTGCCCGAAGTGCAGTGAAGTCTTCGTGGCGGAAGCCCCCGACGACGAACTGTTTGAAGACGATGACGATCTGTTTGAAGATGAGATGGAAGAGGACGACGATCAGCCTGCACCGTCATCAAGTAAGAAACGGGGATCTGCCACTGGAAAAGAGCCCGCAAAAGGTGCTAAGAAGGGGACCAAAAAAGGGGCACCGCCGCCGAGTGGCCCCAATGTGCCGCTCATCATCGGCGGGGTGGTCGGACTACTGGCTTTGGTAGGGGGAGGCCTTTATTTCTCGGGCCTTTTCAACAGCAAACCCCTGCCGACTGCGCCTGCGACGGCCGTGGCCCCGATGCCTGCCCTGGCCGCTCCGATGCAGCCACCCGCTCCACCACCGCAGATGACCGCAGCAGAAAAAATGCTGGGGCTTCGCTGGATGTCGGCTGAAACCGATCTGTTGATCCACCTGAAGGTGGCCGAGGTGTTTGCGGCACCACTGCTGAAGGGGCCGCTCAGCGATCCTTCTGTCACGGCAGCGCAGAAAGAATTTGAAACCAACGTCGGCCTGAAACCGACCGAGATTGAGTCGATTTCCCTGGGGTTGATCGGCCTTGCCAATGCCATCACCAAAGCGAGTCCTCCCTCGTTGATGAATGGCTTCGGTCTGGGTGGCCCGTCCGTTCCTGCTGTCGCTCCAGAAGATCAGCACTTTATCATGGTTGTGAAGACCCGGAAGCCGATTGATTTGAAAGTCGTCGCCCAACAGTTTCCTGCGGGCAGCATCAAGGAATTCAACGGAAAATCGTACCTTGATATCCCTGCCGCGAACGGAGCGTCAGCCTCGGGAGGGGTCTGGTCTCCCGATTCCACAACCGTCATTTTTGCCACGACCAAAGAATTCATGGCAACCATGCAACGGGGCGAGACCGTCATTCCGCGGAAAGAATTCGCCGCGATCGATCACTTGCCGCAACTGGTCCTTGCCGGAATGGTCCCTCCACCAAAAACCGATGGAACACAACTCCCCCCCGGGATGCCCGGCGGCATGGTCGATCCGAAAGATCTGGCCAACATCCGCATGGTCAACCTGGGGCTCTCTGTCAAAGGGGGATTTGAGCTGAAGATTGCCGCGACCAGTACAAACCCCGAATCCGCGAAAAAACTGAAAACCGAGGTCGACAACGGGGTCAGCCAATTGCGTCCCCTGTTTGATCTGTACAAAACCACCGCTCCACCCGTCATCGCAGATCTGGGCGAGATGCTGCTGACGAGCCTCAAGATCGAAGAGCAAAGCGAGACCGTGAAGGTCTCGTTGGGTGTCCCCGATTCGGCGCAGGGACAACTCGAACAACTGCCAGCGATCGTCATGTTGATGGCAATGAGCGGCGGTATGGGGGGCGGACTTGGGGGGGGCCTCGGTGGATTCGGTGGCCCACCCCCACCAGCGGGGTTCGGAAACAGTCCGGGATCGATCCCGAATCCGTTTGGGAACGGAGGGACCTTTCCCATGGAGGCGAACGATGCCATGCCGCTCCCCGGCGAATCCGAGCCCGTGGCGGCGACTTCGGTCGAGGGATTGCCGGAGGGACTGACGTTAACGGCCCGCACGGCGTGGAGCCTTCCCGCAGTTGGCATGGCGGGTCTCCCCGGTGCGGCGAATCCAAACGCCAATCGCACTGCAGACGGTGATAGTCCTGCTGCTTCCACCGAAACCTCGACCGAAACGATCGAGATTCTGATCGATGTGAGCGGAGAAGGTCTCGAAAACATCTGTGCGGCAACCGGAATTACTACCAAGAGTACGAAACTGAATCGGGCCGGAACACTGAAAAAATCCAAGAAACCACTCCCCGGCGGAATCGATGGCCAGAAGACATTCCTCCCCTTTGATCAGGACGAGATTCGACCGCTGGAACACCCGCCAGCAACACTGCGTGTCCGCCTGATCGTGGACGCTCCGACGAATGGCGCGACTCAAATCGACCTACTCGAAGGATCCTTCAAAATTCTGACTGCCGCAAATTCGAATGAATTAACCGTCGAAAACGTGCCGCAGACCGCCAAACAACCCTTGAAAGGGGCTGAATTCAAAGCGGGTGGGGTGAAACTGATTCGTGGACCCAAAGATGCCAATCCCGAAACATTAAAACTGGAATGCGGCAAAGATCACTTCCTCGGTCGAGTCCAGGGATCCCCCGACGAGGTGTCGAGCGTGACGGAAATCGACAAAGGGAATACGGTCCAGCGTCTCTATGCCAAGCAGGCCGATGGCAAGTTTCCAGAAGACTTCGAGATTCGATTCAAACTGCACACCGATGTCGCCGAACAGACTGTCACTTTTCGGATCGAAAACCTCCCCTTACCCTCGCCCGAATCAAAACTGCCCACCTCGGCCCCCGCAGTGCCGCAAGAAAACCCCTCTGAATAAAAACAGGGTCAGAGAGCACGTCGTCAGAGATGAATCGTCATCAGGCCGAGGTTGGTCGAGTCAGGCCAATTGCGGTCGCGGTCGCATAGTTCGCGGTGTGGGAAATGCTGACCAGGATTTCGCCGATGCCGAGACGGCGGGCGACCTCCTGGGTGGAACCGTGTAATACGATCACCGGCTGGCCGCTCGGCTTCACCAGGACTTCAATCTCGGTCCAGCCAACTTCGTTGGTAAACCCGGTTCCCAGTACTTTCATCACCGCCTCTTTGGCGGCCCAGCGACCTGCATAGTGCGGTGCCGATTCGCGACGAGGCTGACAATGCGCAATCTCGCCCGCAGTGAACACACGCTCCAGAAAATGAGCGCCATGATCGGCAATCATTTTCTGAATCCGATCGACTTCTACAATGTCTGTCCCTAATCCAATAATCATTCGGCAACTTTCGCGATGTGTTCCGTCGAAATCTCGGCTGCAGACCAACCAGCACGGGTTGAGACCCATCCCGCTGCCACCCCCGTCATGACCAGTTCCAACCCCCAGAATAACTCGGGCCAGGGACGAGACCAGTCACCAAGCTGCTGAACACGGCGTGCAAGATAGGCTCGAAACGCCTTGACCGTTGTGGGACGGTCCAGTTCGAGATGAGGTGTATTCGTCTGCTGCTCGAACTCTTTCATCAATCGAGCGGCCAGTTCCTGATTCGCTGATTTGACGGATAGGACCTCATCCCGCCGAAAGGTTTCCCAAGTCAGCCCCCCCCAGCCCCCGACCGCCAACAGCATCGCAGCCACGACCTGGAATCGACGAGACGCCACCGCATCCAGTTTTTCGGCGAGCCAGACCACCAGTCCTCCGATCAGCAATCCCAACATGACCGGAAAAATGCCGATCAGACGGATCCGTGGCGGTGCCTGTGCAGCCACGAGCGATACCGCGATGGTCGCCAACAGACAGGCCGCAATCCAGACGAGTGTCGAAGACCGGCTCGCAAGGGGAGTCGCTGCACCCCCCTGCTGATCGAGATTCGATAACGAGTGACGCTCGAACATGAAAACTCCTGAAACTCGCCGTCAAAACCAAACGGAAATCGAATTCAACGGAAACCGAGTTTTCGTTTCTGATTTAAGCCAGCACCAACCGGACAGGATCGATTCGCCATTCCGTACCATATTGCCAGTCGAAATCGCCATTCTTAACCGCGAGCGAAGAGACCCACCTGAGCCAATGCGGCCTGGGCAAAGTCCGGCGTTCTGGTCACCATTTCCCCTGTTCAACAAGCGGCCCACGAGTCATCTTAACCGGAACCGGATCAACTTGTCTCATGTTGCCGCCGAGGTTTCCCAGGATGAGCGAGTGCATCGGGAGCCCGGTGGCGTTATCTTGATTTCAATCCGGCTGTTGTCAGTCGTGAACGATCCGTTGTTGACTTGTAATCACTCATAATAAATTGTCGCCATGAAATCCATCAGCCCCGCCAATCATCCCCTCCGTTACTGGCTGTTCAAGTCCGAGCCGTCAGCGTTTTCGATTGATCATCTGGCGAAATCCCCTCAGCGTACGGCCCCTTGGGACGGTGTCCGCAACTACCAGGCTCGCAACTTTCTGCGTGATGATGTTCAGGTCGGTGATCTGGTCTTGTTCTATCACAGCCGGGAAGAACCCTTGGGAATCTTCGGCACCATGCGTGTGGTTCAAGCGGGATATCCCGACTTTACGGCGTTCGATCCGCAGAGCAAATACTATGATGGAAAAAGCAACCCTGCTCAGCCGCGCTGGTACATGGTTGATGTGAAGTTGATCGAGAAGTTTTCCGCACCGATCACGCGAGAACAGTTGCAACAGGACGAGGTCACCAGTCAGATGCTGGTGATGAAACGCGGCATGCGGTTATCCATTCAACCGGTTTCACCCGCGGAATGGCAGGCGATTCATCGTTTGGCGGGAATCGAAGCCCCGGTACGCTGACGAGTCACGCATCGGGGGGGCTGAGCCACCCAAGCGGGATGCATGGCCCCGACACAAAACATTGAGCAAATCCGAAGTATCCAGCCAACATACATAAACGTCTCTTTCAAGACAGGGAAATCGCATGAGTGCTACCGACCCCGCATCGAGTCCCGATCCTGCCACCGTCGCCGCCCGTGCCGGCTGTGCCCCGGAATTCACCACGAAATCCAGCTCACCCCCGGTCTATCTGACAACAGCCTTCGATCTGGAATCGCTGGAACAACTCGAAGCGGTCACGGGAGGGGGTCAGAAAGGTTATATTTACACACGTGACGGCAACCCCAATCACGACGCCTTTACGAATGATGTCGCAACCTTGGAACATGCGGAAGCGGGAGCGGTGATGGCGTCGGGGATGGGTGCCCTGACCGCGATTCTGATGGCCATGGTCAAATCCGGTGATCACGTGATTGCCGCACGGGTCTTGTATGGGCGAACCGGACAACTGCTGGATCATCTTGCGACCAACTTCGGCCTGAAGGTTTCGTACTTTGATGTTGATGACCTGTCCGCCTTGAAAGCGGCCCTCATCCCCGAGACACGGCTGTGCATCGTCGAATCGATTTCCAATCCGCTCTTGGAAGTCGCCGACCTTCCCGCAATTGTCGACGTATTACAGGGGATTCCCCTGCTGGTCGACAGCACCTTCGCCACCCCCTGCCTGCTTCGCCCGATCGACCATGGTGCGACCCTGGTCTGGCACAGTGTGTCGAAATACTTGAATGGACACGGCGATGTGATGGCGGGGATTGTGGTTGGACCCACGAACCTGATTCGCAAAATTCGGGCGATGAGTAGCCTCTACGGAGTGAACGCCAATCCGTTTGAAAGCTGGCTCGCCTCGCGCGGCTTGCGGACATTGCCCCTGCGAATGCAGCGCGTTTCCCAGACCGCCACCGAAATTGCGGCCTTCCTGCAATCCCACCCGCACGTCTCGCGCGTCTTTTATCCGGGGCTGACTGACCATGCCCATTTCGACCGAGCACGTCGCCTGTTGCCCCACGGTTGTGGCGGGATGCTTGCCTTCGACCTTCCTGGCGGGCGTCCCGCAGTCGACATGCTGTTCCGTCGACTCGCCGACGTGATCCCCTTTTCCCCCACGCTGGCAGACGCCCGAACGACGGTCTCTTACCCCGCCGGAACCTCCCACAAATTCATGACCGCCGCCGCCCGGGCCGCATGTGGTATTGGCGATGGCCTGGTCCGATTATCAATCGGACTGGAAGACGCCAGCGATCTCAAACGGGAACTCGCAGCGGCATTGGCCCACACACCGATGTGAGCTGCGGTGCTGTTCAGCCACAACGTGAGATTGCGGTGGCCTTGGTAAGGACAAGAATAAAACTTATGGGACGAATGGGACTTATAGGACCTCTATTAAGCTGAGCTCCATGCACTGCATAAGTCTCATACCGCATATAGGTCTTATAAGTCTTATTTCCACCATTTGAAAACAGGGTTCACCGTCAGTCAATGCGGAGATTGCCGTCAACCCATCGGATCTTTGCTTGCATGATCAGGAAACCGAATCCAAGACGTTCTGGTCGCGAGCCAGAGCCTACAACAATGCTGACAGCATTTTTGATGTTCTCTGTCACGGAGGCAACTGACGTGGTAGCCCTCATTCGCAATGGTCATCTCAATCGAAACTCGCCTGCTTCTATTGAACGGATCCGGACCACGCTTTCGCGGGAAACGAAAGAGGAAACCGGATTCGATTCTGAGTTTGGATGGCAATCCGCCGAGGGGATGATCGATGAGATGTCGCTCTTCCAGCCCCGACACCATCAGGCAAAGCACGGAAACACGATCGAACTGTTTCACTCGTTCATGGCGTTGAATTGAGTCAGACCACAAATGGGGCCGATCGGGAAAACAGACCGAAATTCGATCGCGAAGTCGTTCCCGTTTCGAGTACCATTTCGCATGTCATTTCCAGAGACTTCCTCGCGATCTCCCGTGGTTTCGGACAGAGAAATCACAAAACGCGTGTGAATTCTTCCCCCCGGAAACGGTTTCTCGCACTCCCGCTTCTCCGTCATACGCTGCCGTGATTCGGACGAGATTAAAACGTTGCGTGTCCCCTGTATTCTCGTTCGGCGATTGTTTTGGAAACTGTCATGTCGGGTCCTGGGGGGTGAAACCAGGTTCTGTCTCAACGAGACAAAACAACTCGCCGAATTGCAATCTTCCGCAAAAATTCACGGTTTGCATATCATCCGTTCATTAAACGTTTGTAGCTTTCGCCTCGATCTCATGTTTTTAATGTAGATGGTAGATTTGGTTTTTATCCCAGAATTCCGCGAACGGAGGTTATGAATGATTCTCAATCTGAAGTATTGGCAGTTTGCGAAGTTGTTTTCCGCGAAGGCGAGGAAGCCAAGATTGGCACGCTCACGATGTTTTCAGCCTTCCATGGAACCGCTAGAGTTCCGATTCTTGATGTCGGGAAATGCATTGACTGGTCCGAGTACGGCATCCACCCCGTACGTTCAAGCCACGGTGGAGGGGATTGATGTGATCTCTGTTTTGACGACCGATAATACCGGCGCCACAACAGACGATGTTGTCCCCCAGATTGGTGGTGGTAATTACAGCATGAACGGCATTCCTGACGGACTCGGTGCTTATGATAATGGTGATAGGACATTCACCCTGCTGATGACTCATGAGCTTGCGAGTAGTGCGGGGGTGACTCGAAGTCATGGTGGCAAGGGAGCTTATGTCTCTAAGTTTGTCATCAACAAGGATACGCTTCAAGTCGTCTCTGGCGAAGACTTGGTGAAGTCTGTCTACGGGTGGGATACTGCCACTCAAGCTTTGAATGTCACCACCATGACACCCTCTTTTAATCGATTCTGTTCGGCCGATCTGCCCGAGATTTCTGCCTTTTTCGATGCTTCAACTGGGTTCGGAACCCAATCACGGATCTTCTTGACCGGTGAAGAAGGAGGGACCAACGGTTGGGCAGTCGCGGCAGTTTCCACAGGTACGGACGCAGGTAAGGCCTATGTTCTTGGCAAGTTTAATCTTACGACCAACGGTTCAGGCCTCACTGGTGTCGGTGGTTGGGAGAATCTGCTGGCCAGCCCTTATTCGCAGGCCAAAACGGTCGTCATCGGCAATAACGATGGTGGCACGGGAATCATGAGTGGCGCGATTTCTGTCTACGTCGGGAATAAGACGAATAGCGGTACCGAAGTCGACAAGGCGGGGCTCACCAACGGGACTACGAAGTTTGTGGATATCACGGGCAATTCAGCCGAAATCGTCAACAGCACTACGCGTGCGACAAACATCACCAGCGGCACTCGGTTCACGCTGAGCGGTACAAGCTCCACGACATTTTCCCGGCCCGAAGATGGAGCTTGGGATCCACGGACCCCGAATGTTTATTACTTTGTTACGACCGACCGGATCGACCAGGTGAGTGACGGAATGGGGACTCAGGTTGGTCAAACACGGCTGTGGCGATTGACGTTCGACGACATTACGAATCCCGATCTCGGCGGTAAAATCGATCTCCTCATCGACGGCCAGACGGTGAATGGCCAGAAGGTCAATATGTTTGACAACATGACCGTTAGTCCGTCTGATGGGAAGATCTATCTGCAAGAGGACGTCGGTAATGCCGCCCACAATGGGAAGATTTGGGAATATGATCCCGCCACGTACAATGGCACGGTCAATTCAGGTGCCCTGAGAATCATCGTTAAGCATGACCCGGCGCGATTCGGTGACCGCGTCGGTGGAGTCACGACTGCGGCAAGCACTCCGTTCAGCAGTGACGAGGAATCCTCTGGTATTATTGATATCACTTCGATCATGGCGACCTCGGCCTTGAATACCAGCTTGCAGGGGGGAGCTCCCGGGGGTAAATGGCTGATTTCCAGTGACCAAACCCACTATACGACTGGAATCACCACGTCACAGGTTGAGGGTGGCCAACTGTTCGTCTTGCATATCAACACGGAGACCAAGGTCACCAGCCAAGTGACCGAGACGAGATCTGGGCTCGTCTTGAATCGTCGAACGAATTTGTTCGAAAGTACGCTGGAGTTCAAGAACACCTCGAACAATACCCTCACTGGAGACTTCAGCGTCGTTCTCAAGAATCTTCCCTCGGGAATTGAACTGAGTGCGACGTATCTTGGCACTGCGCTCCGGATCGAGAAACTCGGTAACGGTGACCATGTGGTCACCATCCCCAAAAGTGTTCTTTCCAGCATCGCTGCGGGAACGAAGTTCAAACTTGTCCTGGGTTTCCGTAACCCCGCGAAGAAAGCGATCAGCTTCTTAACGGACTTGTACTCATCCAAATGACAAGGTTGCTTTGGGATGAGACTGATTGATCATCCTGAAGCCCCATTTTTGAATCAACTGCCCGGTAGTGTGATCACTACCGGGCCTTGGTGGAAATGCAAAAAACGTCTATCGTTTTTTGTGAATCCCTCAGGCGAATCATCGGCTATATTAAACTAAGGTATTTTTACGATGTTACTGAATAGAATGACAAGAGTCGCTGTATTGGTGGCCGCGACCTGGGGATTGTTGGCCTCCTTGACACCAACGAGCTATGCGGGGAGTTTTCACGTTGAGATTTCGACCGGCGATCTCGGTCAGTCGCCAGCGAATACTAACTCACCCTTTTATTTAGACTTTCAGTTTAATGATGGTGGAGTGCTGAGCAATAATTCTGCCAGTATCACAAACTTGAGCATTGCTGGCGGAAACGCGACGGGTAGCCCTGTTTTACTTGGCGGTGCCGTGGGTAATCTTGGCTCAAACATAATATTTAATAATAGCAGTTCGTTCCAGGAGCTCTATCAATCATTCTCTCCAGGGGCAACAATTCGCTTTAATGTTTTCCTGACGCAGAACGTGGACGGCATCACGCCAGATTCATTTTTTGTCTCGATCCTCGACAAAGATCTCTTCAACATCCCCACAAGTGGACTTGGCAACTCTCTGTTGCAGATCGACATCAATTCGTCGGGGCTCCCGACCGTAAACCTCGGTGCGGGAACAGGCCTTTACGCGGGAATGACTGCAAGTGCGGTGGCAGTGCCGGAACCGGGCTCAATCGGCATGTTGGGCATGGGGATCGCGTGCATTGTCGGCTACGGCTGGCGAAGACGGAGCCAAAGGTGAGTGTGATGACAGCGGCAATCTCTTGACGCGTGCTTCGAGTCAGCACCATGAAGACCGTTCTGGGTTGCTGTTGTTGGGATCACATCACGATCTCGAACGCAAGACGCCAAATGTCGACCTTCTGCTCGCCCCAGTTGACTGTGATACGTCGACTGGGGTTGGCGGTGGGGAGTCACAAAGCGCAACGCGGATTGCCAATTTTTGTGCTGCGCATCCTGCATGTTGCCTCGCCCGCCACGACAGCAGATTGAGAAATCTCGCGCGGCAGCGACGAGGTTTTGATCCCGGATATTTTCTGGTTTCCGTTGGAAGGTGGTTGAGGCCAAAATCATCCGTACACTGCTCCGGAAATGCAATTCATTCATGCAGCTCAGTCTGACCGCCCAGAATGTGATACGCAGACTGGTTGGATTAGCATCGTGGTGTCGTACGCGTGTGATGAATCAACGTATTGAGGCATGGAGTACAACTGAATCCGCAGTTCGGATAACTCACTTTCACAGCGCTACGTTCAAAACAGGATCAACGGATTTGCATTGGGAGAGTACAGAGCCGGACACTCGCATGGCGTGACGGTCGGATATGTGATTTGTGGAAACTCGCCCGTTTGCCTCGAACGGATCCAAAGCAGGCTTTCGCAGGAATCCAAAGAGGAAACCCGATTCGATCCCAAATTGGGATGACAATCATCCGACAGAATAATCGACGGCGTGTTGCTCTTCTCGCCCCGAAATGATCAGGCACAGCACGGAGACACGATCGAACGGTATCACACTTTCGTTGCGTAGAGTTGAGTCACACCACAAATGGGACCGCTCGGGAAAACAGCACAAATTTCGATCGAGAAGTGGGTGCCATTTCGATTGCCATTTCTAGCAATTTCCTCGCGATTTCCGGCAGAAAAATCACGAAAATCCAACAAATTCTTGCCCTTGGTGACGGTTTTTTGCCCTCCCGCTTCTCCGTCATGGGCGGCATCGTGTCTCACGAGCTTAATAAATTACCTTTTATTTTTTTAAAAAAGTTTTCATAAAAATTTTTATTTAAATAAAAAACCAGTTCAAAACCCACCTTCTGGCTGTTCCAGTTCCACTCGCACACGTTTGATCGCTCGTTCGAGACGTTTTCTGAGCGCTTCCGGCGACTCTTTGATGCGTACAGAAATGGATTCCCAGGTTTGACCATCGCACCATAACTCGGCAATTTGGAGTTCTGCGGGAGAAAGACGCTCCCGGATCCTTTCCAGCGTCTCTTTTTTCGATGCGATCATGGAGGGGGTTTCGTCGGAGTCTGCCAGGGACATTTCGTCGACACTTTGCGGGTGCATTCGCTGCGTGTCCCGTTTTTGTGTTTTCTGCGCTCGCGCATGGTCGCAAATCTTGTTTTTGACCATCTCGATCAACAGACCTTTCAAATCCTCTGAGGACTTCAACTCGAACTGACGATCGGCTGCCCGGGGAAAGAAGTTTGCGAGCACCGACTGGCAAATATCCATCGAATCGAGCACTCGTCGCAAGTTGGGATCCCTGAGTCGTCTTCTCACTTCGCGAAGAAGTTCCTTCTCATATTTTTGGACTAACTCGCGCGCCGCCGCCTCATCCCCACTCTGAATTCGATCGAAAAGTCTGGCGAAATCATTGCTTGATTCCATTTCGCGCGCCTTGTTCTCTTGACAAAGAACTTGTTCGGACTAAGTATTCAATATCGACCGACTTGCGGATTGATCACTGTTCAAGCTGAACATGTTGCCGGAATTAGACGAGGTTGACAACTCTCGGCGACAAGTTCAGGCGATACGCTTCCACGCGGATCTCTGTTCGATGGGTGCTTTTGATCCGTGACGACACCAACTCCTTCGATGAATGACGCGGGTGGCGAGCCGCATCTGCGATGGGTTGCATCGAACGCTCTGTTCCGAAGTACGCGAGACTCACCGCGGTTGTTTTTCCCTTTTTTTGTCTCGATTTCGACTTGCGTCACCGGAGCCTCTAATGGCTGAGAACCATGAATCGAGTTCTGACCGATTAGCGGAACTTCAGCAACGACTGGATCAGGCATGGCAAAATGACAATCCCTTGTTTGTCGAAGCGATCGTGGCAGGTTTATCGCCGGCCCTCACCGATGACGAACTCATGGATTTGATCTGCGATGAAATCGATTTGCGAGAAGAACGGGGAGACCTCTGCACGCTGGACGAGTATTGCCGCCGGTTTCCCCATCTCGCCGACTCGCTACAGCGGCAATTTGAAATCCATGAGTTCCTGTCGAGTCACGATTCTCGCTTGGAAAGTGATGCCGACATCCCAGTCGAGGCTCTCCCGCAGCGGATGAATTCATCCGACGATCACGACCACGATCAATATGACGATCTCCGTCTCCGCGATACTCAAACTCCGGATCCTGATGCACTTCAGAAACCGGGTCCCTCTGGTGAATCGCGCGAGCGCCCGCACCAGAACTCTTCGGCCGAACCGTCAATCCCCGACCAAATTGGACGTTATCACATCCAACGGGTGCTGGGGAAAGGTGCCTTTGGGATCGTCTATCTGGGTCACGATGAGAAGCTGTCGCGAGACGTTGCCATTAAAATACCGCATCGCCGCTTTACCTCGCAGCCAGGAAACGTGGCGGCGTACCTGAGGGAGGCACGCATCGTTGCGAAGCTGAGGCACCCCAATATCGTCACGATGCATGATGCGGATAGTACGCCCGAGTTTCCCTGCTTTATCGTGTCCGAGTTCATCGACGGACGCGATCTTGCCAAGCGATTGAAAGAGTCTGAGCTTTCGATTTCCGAAACGGTCGAGCTGGTGGCGACGGTCGCAGAGGCCTTGCACTTCGCGCACACGCAAGGGCTGGTCCACCGAGATGTCAAACCGGCGAATATTCTGCTCGACAAAAGTGGACGAGCCTTCCTGGTTGATTTTGGGCTGGCACTGCGGGATCAGGATGTGGCCCAGGAGCCTTCCTATGTGGGGACACCGGAGTATATGAGTCCCGAGCAAGCCCGTGGCGAAGCGCATCGCGTTGACGGACGCTCGGATATCTTCAGCTTGGGAGTCATTTTTTACGAGCTACTGCTGGGACGCCGGCCGTTCCGGGGAGGTACCACGCGTGACTTACTGGACCAGATTGTTTCTGCCGAACCGAAACCACTGCGGCAGATCAAAGACCGAATCCCGAAGGAATTGGAACGAATTTGTCTAAAAGCCCTGTCAAAGCGCACCTCGGAACGATTTACGACCGCCAAAGACGTTGCGGTTGAATTGCGGAACTGGCTGGAGACCGAGGGGCAACGGTGGCGCTTGCCGAGTGACGGGTGGCTGCAGACGAGCGAAACGGGGACGCATCCCGATTCCAGGTCGAGTTCATCAACGATCCTCAATTCCTCACTGACGTCGTTCAAGGTTGTGCCCAAAGGTCTTCGATCGTTCGATGAGCACGACGCCGATTTCTTTCTGGAGTTGCTCCCCGGCCCTCGCGACCGGGATGGTTTGCCCGACGGTCTGCGGTTTTGGAAGACGCAAGTCGAAGAACGGGACGCCGACAAGACGTTTCTCGTGGGGATGATCTATGGGCCGTCGGGCTGCGGCAAGTCGTCGCTCGTCAAAGCGGGGCTGTTACCACGCTTGTCCGATCACGTGCTCACGGTCTACGTCGAAACAACCGCCGACGAGACGGAAATGCGACTGTTGAACGGCCTGCGCAAACGCTGCCCCGGCCTGCCTGCCGATGTCGATTTAAAACAGACGTTGGTGGCGCTGCGGCGGGGACAGGGTTTGCCTGCGGGTCACAAAGTTCTGATCGTCCTCGATCAGTTCGAGCAGTGGTTGCATGCGAAAAAGGGACAACAAAACGCGGAACTAGTCCAGGCGTTGCGTCAAAGTGACGGCGAGCATGTGCAATGCATCGTCCTGGTGCGGGACGATTTCTGGATGGCGGCGACTCGATTCATGCGGGAACTGGAAGTTCCACTACGGGAAGGCCAGAACTCGGCCGCAGTCGATCTCTTCGATTCGGACCATGCCCGGCGGGTGTTGGCCGCATTTGGCCGAGCCTACGGCAAGCTACCGGAAATGGGTGGTGACACCAGCAAAGCCCAAAAAGAATTCTTGAAACAAGCGGTGTCGGGATTGTCGCAGGAAGGAAAGGTGATCTCGGTGCGACTCGCACTGTTTGCCGAGATGATGAAGAGCAAGGTTTGGACCTTCGCGACGCTGAAAGACGTTGGCGGGACCGAAGGGATCGGTTGTGCGTTTCTTGAAGAAACGTTCGGTGCGGCCACGGCATCCCCCGAGCACCGATACCATCAGAAATCCGCACGCGCAGTGCTCCACGCGTTGTTGCCGGAATCAGGCTCAGAGCTCAAAGGGCCCATGAGATCGTATGCGGAGTTGCTCGAGGCTTCAACATATCAGGGACGTGAGGATGAATTCAGGAATCTCATTCGTATTCTCGACAGCGAGCTCCGCTTGATCACGCCGACCGACCCGGACGGCATCGAGCCTGCCGGAGGGGGCGTGGAAGGAGAGAATCGCGATTCATCCCTCATTTCTCTCGGCCCTGGCCGCCCCCCCAATAGTCCACCCCAGTTCTATCAATTGACGCACGACTACCTCGTCCCGTCGCTTCGCGAATGGTTAACCCGTAAACAGAAAGAAACGTGGCGAGGTCGCGCACAACTATTGCTGGAAGACCGTGCGCTGGCCTGGAAGGAACGGCCAGAGCGTCGACAATTGCCATCGCTTTGGCAATGGTTCCGAATTGTCTGCGGAACAAAGCGGAACCGAACGGCGCCCCAGCGGGCCATGCTGATTGCTGCGGGACGGCATCATTTGTTGCGTGGTATGTGTGTGGGCGTGCTGATGGCGGGGGCGCTATCGATCGGCCTGAATCTGTACGCTGTAGGACTCGTTGAAAAACTGAAAAGTGTAAAAACGGCGAATATTCAGCCTGTCATCGCCGAGATGAAACGTCTGGAATGGATCGTTAAACCTCTGTTGAAGGGTGAAGCAGCCAAGTCGAAAGAGGGGAACGCCGAAGAGTCGCCCGAATCCGTGCTGCATGTGATCTTGGCACTCGACGATCTGAGTGCGGACCAAATCCAATTTTTGGGCGATCGATTGATCGAAGTTGCGAGTCCGGATGAGGTCGAACAAATCCGAAAAAAGCTCAAAGATCGCATCGATTCCAGTGTCACGACTGAAGCCGAAAAAGGACTTATCAGCCGACTTTGGTCAGTCTGCAAAACCAGGAACACGAATTCCAAAGCAAGTCAAATTGCGTCGGCGGCCACACTGGTGGTGTTGGACAAAAACAGCGGTCGCTGGCCTGAAGTGGAAAGCCCCCTCTGCGATGCGCTGCTGGAAACAAACCCACTGAATCTGGATCCCTGGATGCAGTTGCTGAAGCCGATTCAAGCACGGCTATTCGAATCCTTATTGAACGCTTTTCTTGACAAGGACCGAAATCTGATCGAGCGCTCGTTCGCAGCAGATATTCTCATTGCGCACGGGAGTGACAATGTGGAAATTCTTGCCAACATCCTGATGGAAGGGGGTCCGAAGCATTTTTCCGAAGTTCTGACGATTCTTGAGAAAGAGCAAACAACACAACCGGATGTTTGGAGCAGTGTGCGTTTAAAACTGATCGAGATCTCGAATAGCCATCCGCAAGAACCGACTCATCTCCTCAATTTACAGGAAGAAATTGAGGAGACCGAGAAGACGGATCGCTCCAGGGAGAGTCCCGTGGCGATCCACGAGAGAGGAGTCGAGTACGAACAGCGAGAGCGTGTTGCCAAGCGTCAAGCGCAAGCGGCAATCGCCCTTTTAAAAATGGATCCTCGCGAACCGCCCGCCGAAACGTGGGGATTGTTGAAACATCGCTGGGATCCCAGCGCTCGTTCGTATTTCATTCATCGATTCAAGCAATTCGGTGGAGATCCCACGATACTGATCAATCAATTCCGTAACGGAACGCATCGAATCGATGTTCAACGAGCGCTCGTATTATGTCTCGGCGAATTCGATAAGGTCTCGATGAAAAAATCCCTGGAAGCGAAGAGGGAAGCGAATCCTGAGGAGGGGTACGACGAATTGCTGAAAAAACTCAATGCGCTGTATCACCAGTGCGAAGATGCTGGCTTACACGCAGCATGCGAATGGCTGCTCCGGCAATGGGGTGAAACCGATTTTATTCGTCAAGCGACGGAAAAATTCCAACAGGACGCAGTCAAAACGGATTCGGGCCTGGCAAAAAATGGGGGTTGGTACGTTTCACCCTTCGGAATCTCGATGGTTGTCTGTCCGGGGCCTGAGGTTTTCGGGATGGGGTCTCCGACATCCGAAGAGTGGCGACAAGAGACCAGCGAACGCCGGCATTTGCGGCGAATCAGCAATTCGTTCGCCATTTCCGCCAAGGCGATTACGATTTCTCAGTTCAAAGAAGCGGGATTCTTTGAGGGACGGGAAAAAAGAAACAAGGAATTTGAAACCAGCGTTGATCAGCCTGTTTCGTTTGTCGACTGGCACGAGGCCGCACAATTTTGTAACTGGCTCAGCCAACGAGAGAACCTCCCAGAGGTGGAATGGTATTATCAGGACGATGAATCAAACAAGGGGAAATTACGACCGAAACCCGATCACGCGCTGAAACCACGTACGGGATACCGATTAGCGACGGAGGCGGAACTCGAATATGCAATCAGAGCGGGTGCAAAGACAGCTCGTTTTTTTGGAGAATCGAACGAGCTACTCGGGAAATATGCCTGGAGCTCTGAGAATTCAGGAAACCGGACTCACCCTGTTGGTGAGCTTAAGCCCAACGATTTTGGCCTGTTTGATGCTCTTGGGAACGTCTATACTTGGAGCGACGATGTCGACTATCAATATCCCGTCTCATCGAGGTCAAGCCATGTTTTTGATGATCGGACCGAGATCATTCGGGACCCAAAAACAGAGGAACATATTTTGCGGGGGGGCTCATGGCTGACCCGTTATATGTACATGAGATCAGCCGAGCGACAAACCGATTCCAAGCGGTCTGACGCGTATGGAATGCGTGTTGCGAGGACCCTGGTAACAGGAAATCCCCCTGCAGCCGAAAAGTAAATGGATCGAGATTACTTGTATTATTGAAATCAAAAAAGCGAGTTTCGGATCAGATCTTCGCGACAGAAAACGTTGGCGTTTTGCCGAACACATTGCATCCATCACGTGACGATCCATCCCCAGTTTTTTTACGCGAGCGCACTCAGGGATCGGCAAAGACTGCCATGCAACGGGCCAAGCAACGGGAAAGACTCAAAGTGAAAAAACACCAGCCTGTCACCCGCTGGTGATCGTCATAGGCTTCTTCCGTCAGCATGATAACGGATTTTCGCCATGGTCCAGTTCTTCTAAAATTTTTTGAGAGGGGTATACAATGCGAGCCAAATTGTGCAGGTTTTCGTGGGGCTTGGTTGGATGTCTTGTCACCTTGATTCAATCAAATGCTCAGGCAGACGGGATCCCCCCCTTTCCGCTTTCCACCCCCTTTGTGCAATATCAAATCAATAACGCGCCTCCGACCGTTGTCCCCATTGGAGGGGGAAAAACAGCTACCTTTTCGTTTATGGATCCACTTCTGAGCGTGAGCGGTTCAGGATCCATCAATCGAGATCCCTTCATTCGTTACGCAATTGAGTTGACGAATACGACGGATGCGACGATGGCGTTTGAGCTCGTGATTGGCATTCCCATTTCCCCGTTCCGCGAAGACGGTGCCATGGCCACGGATTTGAGTCTCAATCTGGTCGATAACGGCAACCGTTCGATCCTCTTGTCACCATTGACCGATGGAACCCAACAGTCACCGGGAATTCAACGCTCGCTGCTATCAACTGACGGAGGTGCAACATTCAATCCGCTCTACGAATTTGGAGCTTTGGGTGGTCCGATCGACGAAGCGGGTTTCAGGGAATATCACTTCTTTCAGCCGGCATCAAGCTCCCAATCGACACTGACTTTCAATTACTTGGAAGTGATGCTTGGGTTCAACTTGTCGCAGGGCGATTCCGTGACGATCAGCGGAGCTGCGATCTTGATCTGCCCAGAGCCTTCCACGCTGGTGATGGGATTGACTTGCATCTGCCTGCTGACGTTCCGCTTCTGGAGGTTACGCAACAGTCACCCGTTGCCGCGATGAACATTCATCAGGCCTAACACGACGGTGAAGTAGCACCCGAAAACGGCTTGTGCCCCCCCCCCCCGCTTCTGCGTCGAAGTCTTGCCGCGGTAAACCGCAGCCAGGCTTCGACGCCGGACATCTTTTCGCATCCACATCTCCCACTTCCTCAAGCACCCTTGCCGCACTTCCTCAGGTCATCCCCGTTATGTAGACGAAGCTCAGGATGAGTCGTGCCCTCTTTCACTCGGGTTGGAAGGGGCGCCGGTTCGGTTCGTGATCGCGAACCGATCGGCATCCGCCAGGTTGCTGAGGCGATTACCCGCAGACAAGATCAAGCCCGTATCCCCAGGGACGCGGCGAGGCTTGATCACTCAGCCGATCCAGCGGATCTGAAATTTGGCCGCATTCTCCCCCTCGATCAAAAGTGGGTTACCCATTCAAAAACAGGGGTCTCATCCCGTCGTGACCTAAAGGGAACGTGCGATCAGAGCATGACGACGCCCCGATCCTCTGACGATGGGAGCGCCGCGTCATGACAAGAATTTGGCGAAAAAAAAAGATTTCGCCAAATTCTTGTCCGCCGTGGCGATCTTTCTCGTTCTTAATGGTGGTGACACAAGTTTGTCTCGATGCAGCCCAAGCCGCTAAGAGTCCAAAATCGCCTCAATCAGCCCTGCCGGAATGGCCTTTTCGCTCGACCGTTCCGACATGACTTTTCGCGGGAATTTCCCCACAACCAGCGATTGGGGTGATTGATCTCGAAGGCCAGTGTGC
>CAMBQP010000072.1 GCA_945869955.1 Schlesneria paludicola DSM 18645 | reverse complement strand
GACATTGGTGCGACGCGTATTCGTGATCGCAATGAGCCTCGTGTCGAACGACAGACATTTCGGACCGTGATCCGTCTCCATGGCGAACGGAACGGCCCTGCGGATCGTGCTCGTTGTCGCAAGGCTTCCATTTCGCGAGGGTATCGAGGAAGGTTTTCATTCCGTTTGAACCCGATCGCAGGGGAATAGTCTCATGCCCAAAACAGCACTCGACAGATGCGTTCTCGCGGTGATACGCCGCGCAGACGCTGGCAGCAATCCGGATCGACCATTCCAGAGTCCCTTCACCCGAGATACCCCGATGCAAATGGGGGGCCGAGTCGAAGACGACGCGAATTGCCGACTGGGCCGCCGCCTGACGCTCGCAAACGATCATTCGTCCCTGCCGAGCTGTTTGTGCCCAGTGAACCCGCCGCAGCGAATCACCGTCACGGAACAGTCGCGTCCCCGACATATCACCACTATCGCCGACACGCTGGTCGGAGAACAAATCATCAGACGGCCGGGTTTCGGCAGCATCAAGTAATGTTTCGAGTGGAATGAGTCTGGGCCACGCGAGGACCGTCTGCTGAACAGTGACTGGGCGACTGGCCTTTCGCAGACCGAATGGGAATCCGGTTACCAGAGTCGGGGGGACCAAAGGATATTCACCGCGACAAATCGGTACGAACTCCCATTGAAACTCGGACGTTGACCAACCTGGTACGCGAGCGAGTGCCACCGATCCATGATTTGACGAGCTATTATCCGCAGCAGAAAACTTTCCGCCGAAACCTCCTTCGATCGCAATACCCCACACAGGCCAAGGCCAGCGATTGATGATGGTCACCAAAGCAACTGCGGATTCACCTTCAGTGATCCGTCGTTGTGGGAATCGTAGCCCACAAGTGAGACCCCTCACTGCAATCGCAGGCCATAAATAGCCCAGCAGGACCACCAGCACCACCGCCCCGAACGCAACCAAGGCCAATGGCTTCACAAAGACCGCACAAGTCAGCGCGGCGACCGCTGCAAGACTGAGACTCGCAATCGGCCGCTTCATCCAATAGACCCATTGATTCGCCCACGGACAAAAGTCGTAGGTGAGCAGGCGGGACAGCCTTTGACCCAGGGTTGCGATGGTGATCACGGTGACCTTCCTCCGAGGAGAATGGGAGGTGTAAATACACCTGGAATGATATTGCATACGACATGCAACAAAAGAGTGTTTGCGCATGCAGACGAGTCTTTTTTGCGAATCAAACCGCTCAGCCATCAGCGAGCTGGGCGTTATTTGTCATCATGTTTGTGGTCGGGTTTGCTGTCTCCATGCTCAAAGTGGATATCGAGATGCGACTGGAGCAGTTTCTCGTCGATCTGAATCGATAAGTCTCCATGTAAGTAGCCGCTATCGACCAGTTTGTGAACGAAGGCGTCATCCACCAACTCAAATCGCGATGACTGCCCCGCAGCCTCACCTTCGAGTGGCGTGGCTTTCAGCGAGAGCTTCTGATCCTTGTCGAGCGTAATTGTTGCTTCGAGGGATTTCGTCAGCAGAGGCGTTTTTGCGTCGGATTTCAGCAGGAAGATTCTGATCGCATGAGCATCATGATCCAGCACAAACTCGGCGTGATCGTCGTCGCCACCCAGTTCGATCAAGGAACCGCCGTGCGGTCCAGTGCCGTAGTGTGTGTGCCCACTGTGATGCGAATCGTGATCGTGGCCCTTTGCATCAACTTGCTTGATTTTCTCAGTGCTCATGTAGCCACTCTTGGATGGGTCACAACCGATCGCAATCAAGGAGACACCCAGTACCAGACAATTTCCCCAGCGGCAACGAAACATAAGTCGGCTCTTCCTTTCAGAGGTGAAAACAATCCTGTTTGGCATTACGGATTCCCAGCCACATCGGTCGATTTCGAGTCGTGAATTACGCGCAGGTTTTTGCGGGTATTGAATATGCGACAGATACCGGCATGCGTGGAGTTTGTACCCCGCAGATCGAGAACTTTGAGCTTCATTAAGCTTGTCAGCGAGGCCAAACCTTGATCCGTGATGCGAGTTCCTCGCAAATCGAGTGATTGCAATTCCGATAACTTCGCGACTTCGACAAGCCCCTCGTCCGTGATCCCCGTACCCACAAGCTCAAGAGACTCCAGACCGTCGATCCGACAGAGTGATCGACACGCGTCGTCGCTCATCCAACACCCTTCGAGCGACAACCCTGTCAGTTGAGTGGCGTCTTTGAGTGCGATCAGCCCTTGCGGAGAGACTTCGGCTCTCGCCAAGGACAATGTCACGACGGGCTGATGCCGAAGGAGGGGGAGTGCTGCGCGAGCATGCTCCCACCCACTCCAGTCGCAATGAATTTGACCCAAGAAGGGGACCCGCCATTGCAGGGCGAATCGCATTTCATCCAAATTTGTCCGGTCAGCACGAAAGTGGATATCCTTCAAGGGGCAACTTTCAGCAATGTCTGCGGGGCAGTCTTTCGGCAATCGATGCGACGGAACCATCGTCACTTCAACCCCGGCGGGCTCCGCTTCCGGGCGAGCAACGTATCGCCCGCCTGATCCAGGCATGTTGAATGAGATTGCACCGCACGTCGCTTGCATGACCAGGATCAAGATGACAGGAACGAAATACTGCTTCATTGAATTAATTCCTGCCTGCGATTCCGCTTCGTGACAGCGACCCCACGGCTTCGCGACTCGGCGACCCACGAAGCCAATCAGTTGTCGAATGCTATCATGATGCACTTGCATAACGAGTGCAGAATAGCATCTGTCGCAAACGCACACAAGTATCTCGCGTCTGGCAAAGTCATTTTTTACAGGAGCCACAAAGGGCAGCAGCAGTCACCACCTCGAAGAAAACAGGGGACGCAGCTCAGATTGATTTCAGCCACAGGAGCGACCCCAAGGCCCCACATCTGTGTTTGGCAATTTTCGACGAACTGAAGTAACTGGGCCTCGAAGAATTTACGAAAAAGCACGACCCGTACTGGGATATCCCGCTCAACGAAAACCTCCCCCAGCCGGTCATCGACTTGTCGGTCATCGGCGAGACTGGGGCAGTGCAAGGTTTGACAGAAGTCACGAACGTTGAATTGAGGCTCTCAAGCCGCCCGGCGGCACCTCGTCGTCGAAACCGCAGGGGTTAAATCAGCGAAAATCCGATCCCGGGCATTTGGACGGTTGAGTCCGTGAAAGATCATTCCCCCCGGCGTTTGGCGTGCTGTGTTTGGCATGCCAACGACGTAATGCCAAAATCACGGCCCCTGTCAAACATTATTTGGACTTATCCCCCTTTTCTTCATACGCGCTGGTGCAAACAAATCGCTGACCAAGCGATTTCGGAAGTGAGCATGAACCTGCAGCAGTGATTTCTACCGCGAGGTCTGAAGTGAGGCCTGTTCCTTACGACACCTTATCGGCGCGATGGCTATTCCGTGAAAAACGGGGACAGGGACCTCGCACGATGTCGCATTCCAGTCGATTTTTTATGTTGGTCGGAGCCCGTCCCCGTTTTTCAACACTGGTCGCGACGAAAGAGTCGTATTGACCTGAACTGGCAATCTTGGATACATCCACCTCTCGTTAGCAGTCTGTTGAAAAACGGGGGTAGGCACCTCGCACGATGTCGCATTCCAGTCGATTTTTCATGTTGGTCGGAGCCAGTCCCCGTTTTTCAACAGACTGTTAGACCTGTTTCCGCTGTGTAGCGTCCCATTTTGTGGCGTTTGTTTTGTGGTTTTTCACCGTATGGCGTTTGGTGGTCTTGGCGTTTGATTCCTTTCAACGTTGATTCCCTTCAACAATGGGCTAGGGAGTTGCCGGGGTTTGGATCTGATTGTCAGGTTGTTTTCATTTTGCAGGTTGTCGTTGAATCCCTGTTTCACTCTCTCATGGGACCTGATCCTACGCATGCGTTTTGTTCCGCTCACAGTGTGCTTGACCTTGATGGCGATGGCGGCCGCGTCCGTCACGGCGGCACCGTGGAGTCGATTCAAAACCAATACCGCTTCGAAAACAAAAAATAGTCGCCAAGAGGCTTCATCCAGTCCTTTCCTGGAAGAACAGGAACTTGGACCCTACCTGATTCGGTCCGAGTTTCCACTCAGGGATGTTCATGAATTGGTGCAGGATTTGGGAGAATTGCAGCAGGATCTGGAAGAGACCCTGCGGTTGGAATGTCAGCCACGTGCGATTCAGATTCATCTGTTTCAGAGTAAACGAAGCTATGACGATTACCTGCGGATTCGGGTTCCGGAAGGGGTGAATCGCCAGGCGTTGTATGTGCCGGGTACCGATGCCGGGCGGGTCTATGCCTATCGGCAGCGGGAACTTGACATCGATGTGCGACATGAAACCACGCATGCGTTGCTGCACACGGCCCTTCCCTATGTTCCGATCTGGATTGACGAGGGGCTGGCCGAATACTTTGAAATGCCTGCGGCACTGCGAGCCAAAAATCATCCTCATCGAAAAGAATTACGCGATGCCATTCGCTACCAGCGGTGGCGACCCAACCTCAAGGGGTTGGAAAGCAAACGCAAATTGATGGATATGAATGGGAAGGATTATCGCGATTCGTGGGGAATCGTCCATTTTCTGCTGCATGGGCCGGTCGAAGCCCGGCAGGGACTGGACCAGTATTTTGAAGAAATTCTGTCGGGTGAGCCCCCGACACCGCTGAGCCAAACGCTGCGGAAACGAATTCCCGATTTGGATCAAGCGATCGTCGACCACCTGAAGTGAGGACTCAGCCGCCAAACCAGTCGGGTTTTGCCAGCCAGCAAAGGCGGCCAGCGTGGCGGACGATCGGTCCCAAGAACTCGACCCCTGCGATCGTGCCGGGCAAATAGTCGATCTGTCCGCCGCCAATCATCCCCGCCAGGCAATGACTCATGTCTGGCTGATGTCCGATGCAGAGGACTCGTTCCGCCGTCGTCCTGGCGACCCGACGGAGCAGTTCATCCAGATCGACACCGGGTGCGAGTCCATTTTCCTGGCGAACCGTCACTTGATTCCGCCCGATGGCCTCCGCGATGGTTTCTGCGGTCTGCTGTGTCCGAACCAGCGGGCTGTGCAGGATCAATTCGGGGGCCGGTTCCCGTTCCAGCAACCAGCGAGTCAACCCCGTCAGTTGCTGCCGTCCCTTCGCGGTTAAGACCCTGGCAAAGTCCGAATGAGCCGTATCAGGATCGGCGGCTTCTCCATGCCGTGCGAGCCAGAGCTTGAGCATTGATTGGTCACCCTTCCCTGTTCGGATGAGTCTCATTTTCCGCGATAGCTGCTGCACCCTGATTCATGATGAATCACGCCGGGGATGCAGCAGCTGGTCCTGCACCGAATTATTGAGGCAAGGTGGGAGCGGGGGCCGGGATCGGGAGCACTGGTGTTAGTGGTGCCGGTGCGGTTTCCACCTCTTGTGGTGACTCAATCAGCGGTTGCTCTTCCTGCGGTTGTTCCTGCTGCGGTTGTTCCTGCTGCGGTTGTTCCGGGGCCTGGTTTTCTTCGGCTGGGTTGTCTTCAAGCGGAGAGGGAATCGCTTCGGGCTGTGGTGCTTGCGGTTCTGGCGAGACTTGCGGCGTTACCGCAGGAATCGCAACCGGAATCGCAGCAGGAGTTTGCGGGGTGATGGCCACGGGTGCCGTTGCCAGTGGGGGGAGTGACGAGATCGCTTCCGGTTTGGACGCAACGACCGGCACTGCACGGGCAGGGGCGGGGGTTGCGGGTGGAGCGATCGCGGTTTTCACGGGAGGAGTGACTGGGATCGCTGCTGTCGGTTGTGTGGGAGCAGCAGGCGGCGCGGCGACAGCGGGAGTTGGTGTGGCCGATGTCACTGGTTTGGCTGCGACTTGTGGAGCCGCGGTGGTGGCGGGTACTTGAGCGGCTTGAGCGGGAACCGAGGGGCGATAGGTTCCTGACGCGACGAAGACCTTTGGGTCGTCGACGATCCAGCGCGTGGACCAAGTCCGACCATCATCCTGATTCACGATATTGAAGAAGAAGGTACTGGTCTGCTCGCAACGGTAGCCGTAAGGGAAATTCGAGTAGAGGTGATCTTGAGCGGTCAGATCCGCTATCCCCTCGTGAGCGTAGTAGTGGACTTTGCCATCGGGGGTGAAGGACATTCCGAGTGTCCACCAACCGGGATGCGTGATTTTCGGGCCGGGAACTTCATGCCCATTCTGGTCAGAACGAATCAACAGGATGGCACTGTCTTCTTTCTCGCCCGTTTTCTGTTTGAGATTCAATTGGACGAAGAACCCAGGCCAGTATTGTTCGAGGGCCTTGGTGGTTTTTGAGGTTTTGAAGAAGCGTCCGGTTTTTGACGGCTTATTGATGGTCGTGGTGCAATCGGCTCGGAAACCGAAATGGCTCCCATGCCGCTGCTCCCATTGGTCGAAAGGGGGCATGTAAACCCGACAGACGTAGCTGGGGGACCAGGAAACTGGCATCATGTAGCCGAGTTTTTGCTGGACACCAGCGATCAAGTCGTCCTGTTGAAACGTATAGGAACGCTGGCCGGGGATACCGGAATTAAGCGTCTGCATGGCGAGCGAGCCGGTACTGCCACGGAGGCCACCTGGAGGCGTTTCAATCCGTCGTACGAAATCAGGAGTCCCGCGATACAGGCTTTCCAGATAAAGTCGATTGTTGGAAAAGCCAGACGGATGTCGTTCTGTCTTGTCGATGTTGGAGCTTGCCTTGGGGAGGTTCAGGTTGAACGCCCAAGTCGGGTCTTCGAAGTCATCAAAAACTTCGACAATCTGTTGACCTGTTCCCGGTACGAGCTGCGCCTGTGCGGGCTGGATCAGCTGAGGGAGCACCAGTGCGAAAAAAAACGGCAATGTCCAGCGAATATTCATGTGAGGCATCCTGTTCCTCAAAACCGATCACGAGAAAATACCCGTGAACATTTCTCGTTAAAAACCGGCGAATCGGCGATCTCGAAAGGGGAAAACCTCGACTTTCACGAGATCTCACCAGACCAGAACGATGCGAAAATTCAAACCAATCCTGCCGGTGACTTTTCCGACTGGGAAATTTATCCGGGTGGTGTTGATTCGAAACCTCTTTGGAAATCAAGACTTCCATCAATTCGCCATTCGGGATATCGGATTGAGTGGCTGTGCTGGTTCAATGAATTCACTGGTACTGTGACACGACAGGTTGGATCGATTTGGCGGCAGGCGGTGAAGTTTGCCTGACCGGAAGGAATCAACCTCGCATTAATTCCGTAATCGTGGGGAAAACGGGAAAAAAAGACCGGAAACGATAGTGCGTCATCACTCTGGGGGATATGCTGCAGGGATGAGACGTTTGAAAGAGACGTAGGAATGAGTTTGAATAAGAATAAGAAGGAGCGATCCATCCGGCTTCTTGAGAAGAAAGAGAGTCCTGAGGCTGATGCGTCAGCGAGGGGGACTTTGTGGAGATGCGTTACAGGAGCCTGCAATCATGATGTGTCCGTTTTGTCGCCATGAAGACACAAGTGTGATCGATTCACGAGCCAGTCAACAGTTCGTGATCCGGCGTCGCCGAAAGTGCCTGGGTTGCGAGCGGCGATTTACGACTTATGAAAAAATCGAAGAATCACCGCTGAAGGTGGTGAAAAAAGATGGCACGCGAGTCCCTTTTCAACGCGAAAAAATCAAAATGGGGCTCGAAAAAGCCTGCTACAAGCGTCCGATCAGTGACGAGATGATCGAGAATGTGATTTCCGAGATTGAAGCCAATTTGTACGAACAATTTGACCGTGAGGTTCCGTCTCGTGAAATTGGTGAAAAGGCGATGGAAGCCTTGCGGCATCTCGACCATGTTGCCTTCGTCCGATTTGCTTCAGTCTATCGAGAATTCAAGGATGTGAATGATTTCGTGGAAGAGTTGCAGCCGATCTTACGCGAAGATGCCCAGCGGTGATCACAAGACCGCCTCACGTTCCTGACGTTTCTGGCCAAAATCGAGTCGTGATCGTGTCGACATTTCTGCTGATTCGATCACGATCATTCAGCTTCGCAGCGGGCTTACGGCGATCACGGCGACGATGACGCGTTGAGTTCCCGCAAGTTTTAGCGTCCGAGCGGCGGCATCGGCAGTCGCACCGGTGGTGAGAATATCGTCGACCAGCAGAATGGTTTTTCCGGCAAGATCCCTGTTTTGTTTGACGGCAAAGCTTCCTTGTTGTTGCTGGCGGCGGCGGGGGGTGGGGCTGGTCGCCTGTTTTGGTGTTCGTCGCTGCTTGAATAATACCGAGCGACTCCAGGGGACTCCCAGTCGATGTCCGATTTGCCGGGACAAGATTTCGGCTGCATAGTGGGGATGCAAAAAACGTCGTGACCAATGTTCGGGGACGGGGACCACGAGATCCAAGGGGAACTGGTCGAAGATTGGACGTTTCTGGTCGACGAGAACATCGGCCAAGCCCCGCGTCAGGCTGCTCCCCCCTGCCCCCTTGGCACGGAGGCAGGCGAGTCGCATTTGGTCACCGTAGATTCCCAGCCGAATGACCCGTTCGAAGGCGAACGATTCCTTGCGGCACTGGGGGCACCCCTGGGAAAGCTCGGCATAATCGCCGGCAGGAGCACCGCAGCGGGGGCACTCGTTGGTTAGCGAGGGTTTGAGCTGTTGGATACAGGTTTCACAGAAAACGGGCCCGATGCCCTCGATTTCCGCCCCGCATAACTGGCATTCGGGGGGGTAGACGAAGTTTAATACGGCCGAGGCCCAGGTGGAAACGGCTTGTCGGATTCCCCGGTGACAGCGATCACATGTCTGCGTCAAGCGGTTCATACATGTCTCCGGCGAGACGGTGTGCTGCGGAAAGCCCGGCTGTGGAGCTCAGTGGAATTCCTTGTCATTCCGATCAGTGGTCAAATGCCGATTCTGGCTTGGCCGCCAGCGGTTTTCCTGTCCGATTACGGGGTTTGCCCGTGGCTGCGAAGTGCGATCGGAACGGAGACTCGTTTGACCGTGAATGATTTGACCGTGAATGATGGGGAGTTCGAAGATCAAGTCATCTGAATTTGGCGGAGGGGGAGGAGGCAACAATTCTTCGGTGTCGATCGTTTCAGGAACGGAATTCTCGTCGTCGAGAGTCAGGTCGAGAGTCAGGTCGAGTTCCTCAGTGGTTTCGTCCGCTTCCTCAATTGTTTCGACCGCAGACACGTGGTTTTCTGGTTGAGGTTTGTCCTGAGTTGCCGTCCGTTGTTCGCGGTGCGAGGTGAGGCTGATAGCAGGTCGCAGGCAGGTACTGATTTGTTTTTGATTGGCTGCCAACCGCGTTGGGATCGACGAGATCTGAGGTAGAGTCTCGGTTGGGATTGGGAAGACTTGAGGTGCTGGGGGTAACGAGTTTTCGGCGAACTCGGACCGTTGCGGCGTCATGGTTTCCGCGAGTTGATTGTTGCTGAGTCCGGCCCCTTGATCACCACGGGCGATTTGAATGGCCGCCAATTTTTGCAGCGCCTCAGCCTCGGGATAAAGCCTGCGGTACGTGTCGAAACTCGAACTATCTTTTTTCAGCCAGGCTCGGGAGGCGGCGAGCATTTCGACTCCCTTGGGATTTTGGGGACGCCGCTGCAGAGTTTGCTCGAACCACTGTTCTGCCTGCTGATAATCTTGACGCTGAAACGCGCAATCCCCGAGATCTGCGAGTAATTCAGGGTTATTTTGGTCGTATTGATGGGCTTTCCGGTAAAAGACATCGGCATCGGCATGACGATTCAGCTGTGAATAGACGCGGGCAAGTCGGTGCGAGCACTCCGCATTTTCCGGATTCCCCTGATGGATCCTAGTATACAGCCGTTTTGCTTCTTGGAGGTCCCCTGCGGCCTGGACTCGTTCGGCTTCGGTGAAACCGGACTGTTGTTGCGGAACCGGCGGCGGCGAATTCCGAGTTTGATGGGGCACACTGAAGCATCCCACCGCGAGAACGGGGATGAATAACAGTAAGAATGTTGAGATCGTTCGAGATCCAGTTCGCATTGGTATTGGCATTCGCATTGGCATTCACAGGGTCCCGGGGGCCGAACACAACGACCATGTGAGAGATATCGGCTGAACGGGTGGTATGGATTGGGAATCCTTTGCAGAAAAGATCGACTCGGCAAAATTTGCCGTGCGGAAGAATTCGTCTTTTGATCGCGGGTCTTTTTGGAGTGTTTGCCCGATACGCGACTCAAAGGTATTATCAAGTGGCTCTTCGAGACCGGAACTCGCGCCGTGATGTTGTGATGTCATTCGGGAGCGAACGATGTTGGGGCTGGTGATCATGATGCTCATTCTGCAGAAAAAAAACGAACACGAAATTTCGCTTCGGAACGATCAACGCTCGCTGCAGCAGAGGTTCGGTTTTCCGCGCCGTGGTTTTTCCGGGTTCATTTTCCGGGGGACCATCGTGTTCCTGTTTCTCCTCATGGCCGGGGGGGGATTGGATTCCAGCAGGCTGATCGCGGATGAGGGACTCGACAATTACAATGTTGCGGTTGGGTTGTTTAAGCAAAATCGATGGAATCAAGCGGCAGACCAGTTCCGCAAATTTTTGAAAAATCATGAAAAACATGAAAAGGCCCCGGTGGCCCGACTGTATCTCGGATTGACGCTGGTAGAAAACAAAGATTTCAAGAATGCCCGCGAGGAACTGCGGAAATTTGCCAGCGAAAATCGCCAAAATCCCAATCTGGGTCAGGCCCGTTATCGGATAGGGGAATGCAGCTATTTGCTCGATGACCTGGCGGCAGCACGAACCGAGCTGGAAGGATTTCTTCGCGATTTCCCTGAAGATCCGCTGCGAGAGCATGCGTACCCCTATTTGGGTGACACACTATTAAGGCTGAATGACCCGAGTTCGGCGTTGAAGATGTTCGATTTATCGATCGAGAAATTTCCCGCGGGTTCGTTGATTGAAGATGCAAAATTTGGCCGAGCCAGATCGCTCGAATCGCTGAAGCGATTCGATGAGGCGATTGTGCAGTACCGTGAGCTGGCGGAAAACAAAGAGGGGCTGCGGGCGGCCGATGCGCAGTTTCATCTGGGAGCCAGTTTTTTTGAGCGTGAACAGTTTGACGAGGCGATCGCTGCGTATGTGACAATTCCCCGCGACTTTCCCGAAAGCCCCCTGATTCCCGCCGCACAACTGAACATCGGATACGCGCTGTTTAAGTCTTCGCGGTTTGCCGCTGCGTCAGAACAGTTTGCACTTGCGGGGAAAGTCCCCGCCCAGCAGCCGACTGCTGGATACTGGCAGGGGCGAAGCCTGAAATCGTTGGGTGATTATCCCAAGGCTCTGGAATCGCTGGCTGTGGCGGCGGAATTTGCCTCCAAGCATCCGCTGGGGGAATCCATTCTGTTCGAGCAGGCGTTGTGTGAGCGGTATCTGCAGCACCCGGCCGAGGCTCGAAAACTTTTCGAGCAGCTGATTTCCAAGTATCCCAAAGGGGAACTGGTGGATGACAGTCTGCATGCCTTGATTGAAATGGGAATCGACACGGGTGACCTGGTGATGTCCGAGCAGCTGCTAAGCCGGTTTCCGAAGCTGTTTCCGCAAAGCGGACTGCGGCTGCACATTGAAATGCTGGCGGGGCGGCTGGATCTGGCTCGCGCGGGGCAAAAGCTGCGCGAGAAACGTCCAGCAGGTGAATTGAACGGGCATTATCTCGCCGCAGCCGAGCGATTTGAGCGGGTCATGAATGAAAGTACGATCGCCAAAACCAAGGGACAAGCTCGTTATTACCTGGCGTTGACCCGGCAGTTGCAGGGGAATCAGGATCAGGCCTTGGAATTGATCGGACCGCTGGTCGAAAAGGGATTGGCCGAGGGTGAGAAAGGGGACTTTTCGGACGCCGTTGTTTTGCAGGCGGATAGTTTTCTGCTGCAGCAGAAATATGATCTGGCAACTCAAGCTGCGGCGAAGTACGTGGCGATGATTCCGCGTGGTCGGCAAGCGGCACGAGCCTGGTCGATCCAGGGACTCGCCGCACAACACCAGAATCAGACCGAGGAAGTCAGTCGGGTTTTGAAACAGCTGATCCAGGATTTTCCGAATCATTCGTTAACCGTCGCGACGATTCAGCAGCTGGCAGAAATGGCCGAGTCGCGTGCCGAATGGGCGCAGGCAGCCGAGCTGTATGAAATGTTGCTGACCTTGCCAACGGATGCGGACAAGAAGGTGTATGCCATTCGCGGAATTGCGTTGTCGCAGTACGAGCGGGGTGACTACGCAGCAGCGGCCAGTTCGTTTGAGCGTGTGATGAAAGAATTTCCGCAGCACAGTCTGGTGATGGAGTGCACTTATTATCGGGCAGAATCCCTGAAGCGAGCCGACCAGCCTGAGGCGGCGGTGGTCCTCTTTCGGCAAATTTTTACCACGTTCACCGACGACACCCCTCCTGCCAGGGGGGCAGAAACCAAGCCGCCGCTGGAGTATTATTACAAAGCGGGATTACAAGTGGCTCGAATTCTGAATAAAGCCGAGCAGATTGACGACAGCGATGTTGCTTACGCGGAGTTATTCAAACGATTTCCACACCCGATGGATTTGGATATGCGGCTGGACGAGTGGGCCATTTTTAATTACCGCCACAAGCGGTTTGACCAGGCCGACGCGATCTGGCGGCGATTGATTACCGAGGCTCCCGACAGTCCGCTGGTTAACAGTGCCAAATTGAGCCTGGCGGAGAGCGATTTATTCGCCAATAAGTTTGATGAGGCACGCATTGTTTTTGAGGAACTGGCGGAAAGCGAAAAAAGTTCGGACGAAATCAAGGAGCAGTCGTTGTTTCAACTGGTGGCGCTGGCGGTCGACCGCCAGCGTTGGCCCGACGTGCGTGCTCTCGGACAACGACTGGTTACCAAATATCCTGAAAGTCGGCACCGATTCTATGTGACTTACAGTCAGGTCGAGGCGGTGATGGCGAGTCTGAAGCCGACCGAGGAGGAACTGGCGACCGCCCTGGAAAAGCTGCAGACGCTGCAAGCACAAGCAACGAATGAGGAAGTCAATGGGGCCGAGTGGTTTGATCGGATCTGGGTGTTGCTGGCGGAAATTCAATATCGTGAGAAAAAGTATGGTGACGTATTCACGATTGTAGAAGATCTTCGACAGCGAAAACCGCAGTCTCCATTCCTGCATCAGGCAGACGAGGTGCTTGGTCGGAGTTTTAAGCAACAGGCACCACCCAAATTTGATGAGGCGCGGGCGGCTTTCGAAAGGGTCGTGGCTGACCCTGTCGCGTTTCGTACCGAGACTGCGGCCAAGGCGCAGTTCTTGATTGGAGACACGTACTTTTTTCAAGAAAAATGGGACGCGGCTTCGATCGCTTATCAGAAAGTGTATAGCAACTATCAATTTCCTGAGTGGCAGGCGGCCGCGCTGCTCAGTTCGGGAAAATGCGATGAAGCCCAGAACGAGTGGAAGTTGGCAGCAGCAGCCTATCAATTGTTGGTCAAAGAATTTCCCGATTCATCTGTGGCTGAGGAAGCGAAGAAGCGTCGGGAAGCGGCCACAAAACGAGCGGGACTTTGAGTTGATTTTTCCGCCAGCAAAAATCGGTTTCCTCGATTGCAAACAGACGTTTGCGCGGTAACATACTCAATAGACATGGGTGTCTGTGAACGAGTTGTTCACGGAAGAATAGGGAAGACGGTGAGAATCCGTCACGGTCCCGCCGCTGTATCCGGGGACAAACGCCGCAATCGCCACTGAGCAGTCCTGCTTGGGAAGGCGCGGCAAGTAGAATGATCCGGTAGTCAGAAGACCTGCCCAGATGTCGGTTGTGAATTCAATGATTTCGCGGTGAACGAAAACTCGATTCGTCACGGCATCCTGGTGCGCGGATGCCTTGAGGCTCTCGCTGCACCTGCATGAAGATGCAGGGGCGGTTCGTGGCTATCATGACGGTTTCTGTTTTTTTCGCGGCAAGTCGTTGTTGATGGTCATTTGACAACGGAGTCTTGTCATGCCAGATCTGGCGGTCATGAGTCGGCGTTCGCGGCGATCGGGTTTCACCCTGATCGAGCTATTGGTGGTGATTGCGATTATCGCCGTATTGATGGGATTGCTGCTTCCTGCGGTGCAGCAGGCTCGAGACGCGGCCCGACGCACGCAGTGTAAAAACAATCTCAAGCAACTCGCACTGGCCCTGCACAACTACGCGGAGACGTATGCAGGATTTCTTCCCTGCTACCGGATCGATGACGCAAAATTCATGGCGAATGCTGCGGAGTATCCCTCGGTGGGACAGGCTCGATTCTGGTTTGGTAACGTGGATTACGATGAAGTGGATGCGGCGAAGCAATTGGATTTCACTCGCGGCCCACTGGCCCCGTACATCGAGACCAGTTATGCCGCATTTCAGTGTCCTAACTTTGGTCGTAGTCAGGTCGATGGCGTTCGCTTCGGCAAGATGGCCTGTAGCTATGGTTTCAACGGACGCTACCTGGGCTATGGCATCGATTATGATTTTTCCAATTACCCCAGTTACACGAGTAGTGCCGATTTTCGGCAACTACGGGATGTGATGCAGATGACGCAAACCGTGCTCTTCGCGGATAGTGCACAAATCGACTATTCGCTGCAGATGGTGGAAAATTGGCTGCTTGAGCCTCCCAGTCAAAACTTTGCCACCACGCATTTCCGGCATGGTGACTCGGCGAATGTGGCGTTTCTGGATGGGCATGTGGAATCGCGAGGTCGGCATTTTTTGATTCAGGTTCCGGGAACCAATTGGATGTCGGATCCTCAGGCAGCCAAGATGGATCAAAAGCGACTGGGGTTTATTAGCGATGGGAATCTGAGTGACCCGGCCAAACAGGATGAATTGTATGACCGGCAGTGATCGCGTTTTGGTGAACGGTTCCTGCGGGCCTTGAATCCTGTTTGTTTTGGAGTCTATCTTGACCAGATCTCGAATCCTCTTTTCGTTTGCCGCACTGTGTCTGAGTAGTCTATTGGCTTACCCTTTGCTGTTTGGGGGGGCCTCTGTGGTTCCCGATGACCAACTGCAGGAAATTGTTTACGTGGATACCGAATCGGGCGTCGCGTTTTTGCTTCGCGCCAGAAATTCGCTCGAGTCTCATCCGGAAACGGGTGAGACAACGTTGATTCCCGGGATGTATTGCGCTCAGTGTCAAAGTTGGAAACCTGTAGGTCCACTCGAAATCCTGCAGACAAGTCGTACGATGCATCGATGTCCCGTCCACAAAACCATTATGCTACGGGATGGTCCCCTTCCCGACAGCCCTTGATGGGGTGGCTTACGGATGGGGGGACTTGCCAACCAGCCCCATGTTCCTCTAAGTTGTTTGTAACGTTTTCACCTGCTTGCGGTGCCCTGGGATTTTCCCGCTGATTACGGCATCGAATTGATTGAAGGATTTTCCATGGCGTCTCGATTGAAGTTCATGACTGGCCTGATGGCTTTGACGGTCGTTCTGCGTTTGGTTCCGTATTTTTTGACAAATTACGATATGAAAATCGATGCTGGAGCGATCTATTATCCTTGGAATTTCTCGCCGTTGATGGCGGCCAGTCTGTTTTCCGGGGCTTATGTCACGGATCGTCGCCTCAAGTTCGGTCTGCCGATCCTGACCCTGTTGGTCAGCGACATGGGGATCTGGGCAGTCACTGGTCAATTCGTTTGGGGATTCCCGGCTGACCGCTGGGCTGCCTACCTGTGTCTCGGCATGGGAGTGGTGTTAGGTATGGGGCTGAATGGGCAATCTCGGGTTCCGCGAGCTGTTGCCGCCGTGGGTCGTGGCGTGCTGGCGGAAGCCTTGTTTTTTGTCGTCACGAATTTCCTCTATTTTTGGGGTAATTCCGAATATCCTCAAAACTCGGTCGGATTGATGGCCTGCTATGTGGCGGCCATTCCCTTCGCGGGGAGGTCGTTTGTGAGCACGCTCTGTTATTCGCTGCTGTTATTCAGTCCGCTGACAGATCGCGTCACGGGACGTGCGACTCTGCGTCAACCCGCGTTGCCGTCGAAACGCCCTGCTTCCGCATCGTCAGCCGGTCTCTACAACGAAGCCAAAATTCAGTGATTTTTTCCAATGATTTCTTCGGGAACCGACAATTCCTGTGTAAAACCTTGTATCATCCGGTCTGGTTCGTGATTTTGCCCTGTTGCCCGGATAACGTTGTTTATGATTCAGGATCCCATTTCGATCACAGTCCCGCTGGAACTCGTCGGCAAAACGGTGCTGGCCGTGATGCGGGTTGCTGTGCCAGGTGAGTCATGGTCAAAGCTGAGGCAGCGTCTTGAGCGGCTTCAGGTCTCGGTCAACGGAGCCGTTTGCGAGAACGAGGCGCATCGTGTGGCGGTGGGTGATGAGATCATCCTGCACACTCGTCCGGTGGAGCTTCCTAAGCAGAGCGATGTGCAGATTTTGTTCATTGATCCGCATCTGGTGGTGGTGGCCAAGCCCTCCGGAATGATGACTCATCGCCGTCCTGAAGAACGAACTTGGTCGGCAGAAAAGAAGGGATTGCATCCCTCGCTGGAAGAGGCGGTGGCGAGCCTGATCGCGCGCCGTTCGGTAGAGAGCGGCCAACGGGCTCGAAATTCTCACCCGCGTGTTCCTGTATTGCGGATTGTTCACCGCCTGGATCGCGATACCAGTGGCCTGCTGGTACTGGCTCGATCGCCCGAAGCGGAAGAGGGCCTGATCGGACAGTTCCGCCGCCATACGGCGCATCGAGTTTACTGGACGATTGTCCATGGGCATCCGGCTGAGGAAACGATTGAATCGAATCTCGTGCGGGACCGTGGAGATGGTCGCCGGGGGAGCATTAATAACCCTAAGGTCGGCCAGCGTGCGGTGACTCACGTTCGTCCTCTGGAAGATCTTGGGGCGTATTCGCTCGTGGAATGCCAGTTAGAAACTGGGCGAACCAACCAGATTCGGATTCATCTGTCGGAACGAGGTCATCTGGTCTGTGGTGATGTCAAATATCGTCAGCCGTTTGCAGCCAAGATGATTGACGACCAGAGTCATGCACCCCGCCTGGCGCTTCATGCCGCGGAACTCGGTTTTGTACATCCGATTTCGGGTGAAGAGCTCCAGTTTCGCATGCCGCTTCCCCAGGATTTGGCCGCGTTTTTGGATCATCTGCGTTTCCAGGCACACTCGAATCATGCGACGCGTCAGTGATGTGAATGTCTTTCGTAATTCGGAATCACGCCATCATGTCCCAGACTGCGATATCACAGACCGCAACGTCCCAGGCAGCACTGCTCGAAATCTGTGGACTCAAGACCTACTTTCATTCCGGTACGGAAACCGTCAAAGCGGTCGATGATTTGACGATTCGGATTCAACCTGGCCAGACGCTGGGGCTGGTCGGAGAATCCGGGTCGGGAAAGTCGGTCACGTCGCTGTCGATCATGCGATTATTACCGGATGTGGGGGCGGCGATCGACGGGGGCAAAATTGTCTTTCTGGGTCGGGATCTGGTCCAGTTGCCTCGGGCGGAAATGCGGCATCTGCGTGGGAAAGATCTGAGCATGATTTTTCAAGAGCCGGGAACGTCGCTGAATCCTGTTTATCGAGTCGGCAGTCAAGTGGCGGAAACCATTTTGCTACACGAAAAGGTGACTAAAAAAACGGCGATGGAGCGTTCATTGCAGCTGTTTGAAGAAGTGGGGATTCCGGATCCCCGGCGATCACTCGAAAAATACCCGCACGAAATGTCGGGGGGGCAAAAGCAGCGGGTTATGATCGCGATGGCACTCGCCTGTAACCCGAAACTGTTGATTGCGGATGAACCCACGACCGCTCTGGATGTGACAATTCAGGCCCAAATACTGG
This sequence comes from Schlesneria paludicola DSM 18645, assembly GCA_945869955.1. Lineage (GTDB taxonomy): Bacteria > Planctomycetota > Planctomycetia > Planctomycetales > Planctomycetaceae > Schlesneria > Schlesneria paludicola_B. The sequence goes on along the minus strand of CAMBQP010000072.1, from coordinate 8,844 downwards.
ATTTGATTTGCAAGCTGCGCGATGAACGGGGGATGTCGATTTTGTTCATCACTCACGACTTGGGGGTCATTGCCGAGATTGCTGATGAAGTCGCGGTGATGTACCGGGGGAAGCTGGTGGAATATGACACGGCGGCAAAGATTTTTGCCAATCCTCAGCATCCCTATACCAAAGGGTTACTCGCCTGCCGACCGCAGCTCGCGACCACGCGCCGTCGCCTTCCCGTTGTTTCGGACTTTATGGAAACCACTACCAGTGCCGAAGGGGGGCTGGTCATCACGGAAAAACGACTCAGCGCCGAACGTCTGGCACAAATTGAAGGTCGGGGGCGTGGTCGGCTGCTGCATCCGGTCAGTGAACTCGCTCGATTGGCGAGCACGAAAAGTTCGACCGGGGTGTCAGGTTCGGGCGATACGAGTTTGGGGGCATTACCCGTGGATTCAGCGCATGTGGCCGAGGGTACGGTTCCCTTGCTGCGTGTCGAGAATCTTCAGGTTTATTATCCGATCAAACAGGGTCTATTGAGGCGGGTTGTCGACTATCACAAAGCGGTGGATGGGATCAGCTTTGACGTTTATCAAGGCCAAACGCTGGGACTCGTCGGTGAATCGGGATGTGGCAAGACTACGACGGGTCGGGCGATCCTGAGATTGATCCCGGTGACCGGAGGAACGGTGCTATTCGATCGAGTGAATTGGACCAGCCTGAGCGGCGCGGAACTCCGCCGACAGCGCCGCCGAATGCAGATCGTGTTTCAGGACCCGTACAGTTCGCTGAATCCGCGAATGACAGTGGAAGCGATGCTGACGGAAGCGATGAGTGTCCATCGGATCGGGAGTGGGGGACAAGACCGAAGAAATCGTGCCGCCGCGTTATTGGAAGAAGTGGGCCTGCCCAGTGAGCATCTGCAGCGTTATCCGCACGAATTTTCGGGAGGACAGCGTCAGCGGCTTTGTATTGCCAGGTCACTGGCGGTCGAGCCCGACTTCCTCATTTGTGACGAATCGGTCTCGGCACTGGATGTCTCGGTTCAGGCTCAGGTGCTGAATCTGTTAAAAGACCTGCAAGAGCGTCGGGGTCTGACCTACATCTTCATCAGTCATGACTTAAGCGTGGTCAAGTTCATGTCGGATATGATGGCAGTGATGAGTGCGGGGAAAATTGTTGAATACGGACCGTCGGATGCCATCTACGGAAATCCGCAGCACGAATACACACGTAAGTTAATCGCAGCAATTCCTGGCGGTCGAGGCCGAAACCGTGATCGTCCAGCATTAAACAAATAACCAACCGAGTTGGCCATCGCTTGGTTGGCCAACTCGGTTCGTTTCCATTAGTTCTTTTTTTAACGAGCCTGAGGATCAGGTTCTTGGTTTGACAAGATCCTGTTCGGCCCCGTCGCACCGCATTCGCTCTCACGCATTTTGCGTCAGCAGCGTTTGCGGTCAACCGTTCAGGAGGGAAGCAGTGACGCGAGATCGGCGTGTGGACGGGCGATGACATCGGCGAGGATCAGCTTGCCACCGAGGCGTTCCACCGTTTGTCGTCCGACTTCGATCGCTGTCTGCACAGCGGCCACATCGCCACGAATCATAATTGTGACGTAGGCGGAACCGATTTTTTCTTTGCCGGCCAGCGTGACATTCGACGCCTTCAGCATGTCATCGGTCGCGTGCAGTGCAGCAACCAAGCCTTGTGTTTCCAATAATCCAAGTGCATTTGTCATCGACATAGCGTTCTCTCTAGGTTTGCGAGAATCATAACTACCGAGCAGTGGGCTGACCACAGGTTTTGCGTCGGCCAGTTGATACGTTAATTCCAGCGGTGCAGCCATCACCGAATAGAAGACCGTTGATCCCATTAATTTCGCTAAAGCGGCCCCCCGTTCGGCGGCCGCCTGCACGTCGGCAACTCGACCGATCAGCTTGATGCACTGAGCCGCGCCGTCGGTACTTTCAATGCCGAGGATTCGAACATTGGCAGCCTTGGAACAGGCGTCAGCCACCATAAACGAGGGGGCGAGATTACCCACTTCCAGCAGGGCCAGACTTAACGACGAGTTCATCGATCAACCTTTTGCGAAAGCCTCAGTCCGCTGCAAGAAAAAGAATCTATCCGATCAGGGAGTCCCCCCCTGATCCAACGAACCCGTACTTCTCTGGCAACTTCCTCACGTTGGAACGTTGCCAAGACTTGAAGCGGAATCCAACCTCCAGCACACGTTGCTGGCATTGTGGCAAATCAGGTAAAAAACAGCAACTTTGCAGGCGGTTCAGTGGCTTAAAAAATGATCGTCTCATTTTCGCAGCTTCTGCTTTCCCACTTCTCCCATCCCATCGACCACGGGGGCATTCCGACTGCACTTTGTTTGCAGGAGAGTTACTGATCGGAACCGAGCGGACGATCTTGCCGGAAGTTCGTCGGGACAAATTTGGGTTGGAATCGCAACGAATCCATGCTTTGTGATGGATCTTGGGGTCTTAACGAATCGAGGTCGGTCTTTTGGAAGAGATTGACAATTTCGCTGGGAGAATTTCCGTCAGAAAGTTCATTAAAGACGGAAAACATCGAGACTGCCACCATGAGGGCCGCAGCTAAAGCCATCACCGTGGCGGGGACCCAACCGTTAAAACGTTCTCGGCTTCGTCCGTTTTCCCAAGCGGAAATCCGCGAAGAGAGTCCCGGCCACAGGCTTGATTGCCGAGAATCTGCCAGAAATGTGATGGCGGCAGATGTTTGCAGAGACTCCATACTCGCCTGCAGGCTTTGTCGCTTTAAGCCGCATTCAGGACATTTGAGCAGGTGTTCGGCGACTTCGGCCGTGTGGGACGCATCAGGGAGATCCTGACCGATCCAGAGCGGCAGCAGTTGTTTGACTTGTTGACACTCGATCATTCTTTACCTTTTCGACCTTTCCGATTTCCCGATTTCGGGAGTTCTTCGACAGTCTGCGGTCGTTGATCCACGACCTCACCGTCGCGTCGTTTCACCCACAGATCATGAAACAGGGTTCGCGCTTCTGAAAGCCTCCAGCGAATGGTCGCTTCCTTACGGTTGAGAATCGTCGCGATTTCCGCAGTAGAAAAGTTTTGCAACTCTCTTAGCATCAGCACTACTCGATAATTTTCCGGAATCTGTTCCATCACCGCTGCAACTTCTTGCTCCAAATCCCGTTGCTGCCTGGGATCTGCAACCCCCGGATCAGGATCCCGCTCGGTCCCTCGTTCTGAAAACAGCAACCACCATCCACGTCGCTTTCTTTGTCGCAGGAAATCCAGCGTCTGATTGACTCCAATTCGAAATAGCCATGGACCAAACCTCCGTGACGGATCAAATTGGGAAAGTCGCTGGTACGCCTTCAAAAACGCCTCTTGCGCCAAATCTTCGGCCAACTCCTGATTTTTCACAAATTGTAAAATCACCCGAATCAATCGACGTTCGTATCGGCTGACTAACTCTCCAAATGCCGACTGGCTTCCCCGGCGCGCCTCGTCCACGAGTCGCGATTCGAGTGTCGCGCTGGCAAAATCCTCTTCTGTATCATCCAAGCCGGAAAGCTCACAGTCCGGTCGCGTCATGGCACTTCGCATTAAAGCACCCAGCATCGCTTACGCTGAAGTGGGGCGAGTTGTTGGAGGGGAATTCGAAAAAACCGTAAAATGATCGTCTGAAACCGCCGCATTGTATTCGATTAATCCACAAATACGAATTCGTTGAGATTCATCAGGATCCGACAGAGTCCAGGGAGTCCATAGATTTTTGCATAGGGGGTCAGTTCTGCCAGTTCTTCGGGTGTGGGGCGACGGGAAAGGGCTAATTGGAAGGCAAAATCAACTTGCTCGGCAAGCTGCTCTGAATGGCTCGCAACGCGCTGGGCCATAAATTTTTCCATGGTCAGCATCAGACGATTATTGAGCATGGTGAGTGCCTGAAGTGCCGTCAAGGTTTCGCTTCGTTTATCCACGCTCATCGAGGGGTCGGCACAATCCAGCGTTGTCATGAAGGGTTGCGGCTGTGAACGAACCAAAAATCGATAGATCGAACGCCGATGAATGCGGACATCTTCCGGGTCATGGAGTTGATATTCGTAGTGGGGCGAATGTTCGGGTTTTTCCACGATAAAGTCCTGAAATGCCGGGCCACCCAATTGAGGGTTCAGCTTTCCAGCCACCATCAATGCCGAGTCTCGAATCGCTTCGGCTTCGAGTTTGCGCCGATTCATCCGCCACAAGTAGAGATTACTGGCATCAATCGCTTGAGCGGTCGTGTCGTTGGTGGCGCCATCGATCGTGCCATCGGTTGAGCCATCCGTTTTCGAGCTCTGGCGGTAGGTCGAACTCTTCACAATCAGGCGATGCAAGTTTTTCAGACTTTGGCCTCCATCACGGAACTCGACCGCAAGCCAATCAAGCAGTTCGGGGTGTGTGGGGAGTTGTCCCATCCGGCCAAAATCATTGGGTGAGTCAACAATCCCGCGACCGAAATGGTACAGCCAGACCCGATTAACAATCGATCTCCAGGTGAGCGGGTTTTCTTTGGCGGTAATCCACTTGGCCAGTGCCAGTCGACGCTGACCTTCGGTATGGTCTTCGGCGAGCGGGAACTCTCCGGCTTCGTGTGGGCTTAAGGGGACGGTTCCTGGCGAGACGACTCGTAAGGGATTGCGGACATCACCCCGCCCCAGGACCTGAATCACCCGTGGCTTTCCTCCCGAGTGCCCTGTCCCGGTAAACGCTCCGCTGCCGGTATGAACCATCCCCGCGTAGACCATTCGGGTTGGGGGAAGTTCCGCCAGCGCCGCAGCGGCTTCCGCCAATGTTTTGATGTGATTTCTCATCGACTCACGCATGTTCGCATCGGTCAGACTCGTCACCAGTTCGGCGCGCTGGCTTTGAAGCTCTCCTAACGAATTTTCGCTTTGCTGAGCCATGCCGTAGAAATAGCCATCGACCAGATTCGACGCCCGCCAACGGGGTGGCGCCTCGATCGAATCCAGGCCGCGGACGATTTTTCCTGCCGCCAGATTTTTTCCAGACTCATCGAAAACGCTCAATTCCCCCAATGCCAATATGAAATCATTCTGGCGTGGTGCCAGTTTCGTGGCGGTGATCCGCAGGAATCGACCCGATTTACGCTCGACAGCGAATTTCAGCACTTTGACACCGGGGTTGGCGAAATCGGTTTGTGTCTGGTCGGCAATCGTTGTGACGGCCTGGTCGAAGTTCTCGTGATTCGAAACTTCAATCCGAAATCGGACAGGGAACCCAAATCCGGCCCCAATCCCATTAAAGTCATCATGACAGCCGACGAGTTGAATTTGTGTGAGCGGCCGGGATTCACCGAGGTCGACCTGAACCCACTTCACGGTATTGGATACGGCTGCGATCTCACTGTGATAACCGAATTGGGCGGCCAATGGATGCGGATCGGGTTTGCCAGCGGCTGCGATTTTCTGATCGAGTTGTTTCAGGGGTTCGCCACCCATCTCGGCGATTTTGGCTTCTAACTGCCGTAGAGATTCCTTGGCTGCCGTCTGTCGTCCCAGCAGTTCAGTCCGCTGAAGTGCCGTCTTTGGATCAGAATCGTAAGCATGATCGGCGCGATCCAGCGCCGCAAACACCGCTTGCAGACGGTAATAGTCGTCCTGGATGACGGGATCAAACTTATGATTGTGGCAACGGGCACACTGGACCGTCAGGCTGAGAAAGGTGTTGCAGGTGTTCGAGACCATATCATCGCGGTCGAGTAACCGAGCGATCAGCCCGTCGGTCTTTGATTCGGGAACTTCGGCATGACCGATGAAATCCCACGGGCCTGCTGCGATAAATCCGGTCGCGGTGATACCCTCTGCGGAATCCGGTGCAATCACGTCACCCGCGATTTGTTCTTCGACGAATTGGGCATAGGGTTTGTCGCGATTCAATGCCTGGATGACATAATCACGATACGGCCAGGCATTGGGGCGGGGCTTATCCTTGTCGTAACCATGTGTGTCACCGTAGTGGACAATGTCCAGCCAGTGCCGAGCCCAGCGTTCGCCGTAGTGGGGTGAATCGAGCAGTTTGTCGACCAATTGTTCGTAAGCATTTTCGGCGGGATCGGCGAGGAAGGCCTCGACTTCGTCAGGACGGGGTGGCAGCCCGATCAGGTCGAAATACACGCGACGAATCAACGTCTGGCGATTGGCCGCGGGTGAGGGGCTGAGACCTTTTTCCTGCAGTTTTGCGAGGATAAACGCATCAATGGCTGACAGGGGATTCGAGGTCGCAGTTCCCTCCACCGGACGATTTTGAGGGTGCTGCGGGCCGACCACCGGAATTTCGGGACGAACCAGCCGCTTCAAGGACCACCAGTCGTACTTATCGGCAACGGTGGTTTTGTCGACACCGTCAGGCCAGGCAGCCCCTTGATCAATCCAGCGTTTCAGTAATTCAATTTGTTCCCTCGAAAGGGGATCCCCCTCGGGGGGCATGCGATCAGCACCCTCGCTGGTGATTCGCTCAAATAAGGGGCTTTGGTCACTGCGCTGGGAAACAAGAATTTTGCCCGAATCACCACCTGCCAAGGCGGCCTGCTTCACATCCAGGCGGAGTCCACTTTTGGAGACCTTTTCGCCATGGCACGCGACGCAGTGCGCTGACAACAGCGGCTGAATCTCACGCACAAAGTCGACTGTCGCCGCAGTCGGTTTTCCTTCTTCCCCGAGCAGAAATTCCCCGAGCAGAAATTCCGTTGCCAACAGGAAGGTAATTAAAGCGATGCAGGGGATGGCGGACTGACGACGACGCGACCGCAGGGTATCTTTGATTGAATATTGAGTTTGCATGTCCCAAGTCTCCATTTCTATTTGCTGGATTTCGGCGGGATTGCTGCCAGGGGGATGAATTCGTGCAATTCCCGTTTGGGGTCTTTCCAGGTCTGGCCAACCAGTGACCACCATCGCCCTCCCGCCGTAAACAGGGGACCGAGCTGAAATTCCTCGCGGTCCGCCACCTCGATCAGTGATTCACATTGTTCTTCACCCGTCTGCAGATCGAGCCAGACCAAGACCGGCTTCGATCGATTGTTCGTAGCCGTCTGTCGTTGTGCAAAGGTCACCGTCTGAGGATCCCACGCGATGGCCTCTAAACGAAAATCAACGGACCGCTGCCAAGCGACTTCACCCGTTGCCGTGTCGAGAGCGATTAGTCCGGCGACCGTATCGACAAGTGCGCGATTGCCCGCGACGCCGAGCAGTCCTCGCAGGGGGAAAATCGGTTTTTCCCAGAGGACTTCTCCCGAATCGAGGTCGAGGCAGCAGACGGCGCGAACTCCCCCCTGCGTGGTAATGACTCGTCCGGAATGGATGACCGGTGCCGCCGCTCGCGCATCCTCGGCCAGTTCATCGACCGGTTTTTGCAGGAATGGGTGACGCCTGAGCCACCGCATTTCTCCCCGTGAGTCAAAACTGGCGGTTGTTCCGGCAATTGTGCAGACGGCAACCCGATCTTGCACGGTGAGTTGACCGGAAAATTGCCGATCGATTCCTTCCCGAAAACGATAAAGGGGTCGCGACATCAGGACGTTTCCCGAAGCCGCATCAAACCAGGTTGCCTCCACCTGTACCTGGTCTTCCTCGGCCTTGGCGAGTGTGACGGCGAACAGCCGACCGTTCCAGATGACCGGATCGGTCACAACACTCTGGAAGGGACGCTGATGCCAGAGTACCTGTCCATCATCCGGTTTCAGGCAAGCCAACTCGGCCCCGGCTTTCGTCAAACGACGGACGAACAATCGGTCCTTGGTGACGAGGGGTTTCATGGGGGCAAACGGCAGGCCGTAGGCCTCGCCCTGCTCGCTGCCAATTCCTTGTGCCCAAATTTGTTTGCCATCGCTGGTCGAGTAGGCATTCACTTGAAAGCGATTGCTCACATAAATTCGCAGCTCATCGGAGGCCATCGCGAATTGACGGCCGAAGGGGTCTCCAAACCGGTACTCGCCACGGCCAGGGTTATTCCCGGGATGTCCATCGAATTGGGCTCGTGGCTCGAGTTTATAAGTGAACTGCGGGAGTGCTATCGCGGGGGGATTTGGTATTTCATACAGTGTGGATCCCGTCGTCGATCTGTTGACCAGGTCGTTCAGCATTCCTTGAAATTCGCCCGTCGAAAGGGCCGTTCCATTCCGTTCGACAGGGCGACCCGGCGTCGAAGCCACCCAGGCGGCCACTTGTGGGGCGGTTAAGTTCCCGCCGAGTCCTTGTGCCAGCAGCATTCGTGGTTCCAGGATCTCTTTCCATCGCAATCCGGCATCATGGGCGGCATCCTGAAAATGTTGCTGTGCGACATCAAACTGGCCGAGCGACAGCGCGACCTCACCCAGCACAACATGGGCCTGTCTTGAGGCGTCGGTCCCCATGAACTGCAGAGTAGCAATTTGCAGACTGGCAAAATCTTTTCGATTCAGTGCCGCTTGAACACGAATCCGTCCCAGTGGTTCGAACTGATCCACCATCGTTCGGGCGAAGTCGGGATAGGATTTTCTGGCGGTGGCAATCGCGGTTGGCATCGAGACGTAAAGCTGACGATCTTCGGGATCGGGAAGCATACCGGGTCCATCATTCCCCGTGATCGACATCACAATTCGGCAGGCATCCTCGTAGGTTTGACCGGTTAAGGCCGATTGCAATTCGGCCCGAATATTGTAGGCCTCTTTATTCAGCACCGGGGTCAGCGGATGACGCCAACCGATGGGCAATACCCCTGCCGTACCGTCGTCAAGCTGAGCGGCCGCCTCAGCGACGAGCCCCTTGGCCCAGCGCGCATGTCGATCGAGATCCTCACCACGTTCCGTCGGTTACTGATC
>CAMBQP010000071.1 GCA_945869955.1 Schlesneria paludicola DSM 18645 | reverse complement strand
CGGGAAACCGGGTCTGAGCTGGTAGAAGTCTTGCAGCGATTGTCTTTGGGGAACGAATTCGAGGGGGAGTTAGCGGGAGTGATTTCCGCGCTACGGCCTGGGCGGGAGTCCCCCGCGTGTAGGGGGTTTGTTGCTGCTGCGGTGGATCGCCTGCGAACGCTTTCGGCGAAAGAAAGTTCACTCGGCCTCGCCGCCATCATCGCCGAATTGGGGGATGATAGCGACGTTTGTACGGAACAAAACAAAAGGGTGGTTAAGGACCTGCTTGCGATTCGGGATATTGATGAGCCGAAGTACCTTGCAAACTTTCGGTCGATTGGCGTCAGCCACCTCTTGCCAGAACTCCGGCGACAAGCCCAGTTGCCGGAATCAGACAAGCAACAGCAGCAATCTGATCGCCAACGCTTGGCCCATGCCATCCGGGTCTTCCTGATGGAGCAGGTGGCGGACAACGAAAGTCAACGCGTTTCCAATCTCGAAACGTTGGCACAGGTCGTCATGAACGTCGACTGGGATCTGGTAGGAAAGCTGGTCGAGTTTGATTCGAGTTTGTCGAGGAACAAGACAAATGGCACGCTGGAGTACCCAGAATATACTGCTCAGCAACGGGCAACGCTGGTGGGAATTTTGCAGCAACGATTCGATGAACTCGCCACGATTCCTCGAGCGACGGATCCAAAGGATCTTGACGATCAGGCACCGCCGACCGAGACCGATCTGCAAATGGCGAGGTTGGCGGTGGCTCTCTGGCAACTCGGCAACACGACGGCGGCCAATTCTGCACTCAGGGACGAACCGGATCCGACGTTAAAGACGCAATTCATTTTCGGACTCGCGCGACAGCAGCTCAATCTGCCCTGGTTGGTTGAGGAACTCGAACAACGATTCCAGCAAGGAAACAACGAATCCCCTGCTCTGTTTGGGTTATTGCAGGTATTGTGGCTGATTCCCAACGAGCATCTTGCCTCGACGGTCAACCGGGAATGGCTCGACACCCTCTGGTTAACCTCCGCAGACAATGGTGTTCACGCGATGGCTGGCCTGTTGTTGCGAAAACTGGGGGAAACGCCCACGCCGTTAAATCCCGGTTCGTACGGCAACTGGCGAGTGGAAAAGGTGGGGCCTTTGCAAATCGAGTTAGCGGTCATCTTGAAGAAAGCTTTTACTGGGGGAATCAGCCCGGCAAGTAAAAAGCCTAGTAGCAACGAAGCCTTGCCGCTATACCGGGGGGTGATCGAGCGAGACTATGCGATTGGGCTACAGGAGGTGACCTACCAGCAATACCGCGAGTTTGAACGAGATTTCGAGGCAAATATGCCAGGAGAAATCGCGATTTACAATCTCAGTGATCAACAGGTTTTTGCCTTCTGCAACTGGTGTTCGAGACAGCAGGGGCTCGACTGCTGCTACGAAATGGACGAGGCTTTGCGTCAATTAATTCCACGTGTCGACTATCAGAAATTGAATGGTTATCGATTACCAACGGAAGATGAATGGGAATGCGCATGCCGCGCCGGCACGATCACGGGCCGGTTCTTTGGTCAGAACTCAACATCGCCGCCGATCAACGAGAAACTCGTTCCACAGTTTTTTCAATACGGCTGGTTAAGTGGTCACCCTCGCCTGGAAGAAGGAAACAGATGGAGTCTACCGGTTTGTCAATTGTTGCCCAATCGCTGGGGCTTATTTGACATCTATGGAAACGTGCGTGAATTGTGCTCGGTATTGAATCATGAATTGCGCCACGATCTGGAGATGCAAATGGTGATGGTACAGCGTAGCGCGTCTTTTTCGGAGACAGGCGCAGAGTTCGCTTTCAGTCACGCTCGTAGCACTAGGATTACGGATCGAGTAGTCACCGGATTTCGGCTCACACGCACGTTATCTGAGTCGCTTTTCGAGCATTGAACGTTTCAGTGCTCTTTTCTGATGGATGGTTTTTTATGGGAGTATAAAGAAATGCCGACGATTCAAAATATCGCAGCTGGGAATGCAGTAACCCTGCCGTCAGCAGCTCAAGTTCCTAACGGCTGTCAATTAAATTTACCAGGTATAGGTGCTGTCACAGGCACAGACATAGCAAAAGTTTACCAAGCTGGACCCGCAGGAAGGACCTGTACATGGAAGTGGGGTGTAGTTGCCCCAGGTCCACTTACGCCACCGATTCCTGCTGGGGCAGCCCTCATGGATTGGAGTTCGAATAATTGCGTTCATCTGCCCGGCAACTTTAAACATAAGCCCAATGATAACTCGCCGATGCCAGCCGGAACGGAATTTACCCGGCCATGCTCGTAATAAGGGTATGAGTGAATGTACTGAATTTGGATCAGCAATGCGGAAACATCAGCGCGAGTGTTTCCGCATTGCTTTCCTGCGGAATGGTCTTGTTTGCGTCTTTATAGTCGAGTTGCCGTGCCACGGCATCGCATTCTGCAGAAAAACCGTGCAAAAGGTTCTGATTCGTCAAAACCACCAATATGGTCATACGCTCGCAGGAAGAAAGTACCTGATCCTCGTCCGGATTCGCATAAATTTCTGCAATAGCACCAGTCTATCAGGCCTCGTGCGTTGGTCAAAAACCCAATCATTATTAATTCTTTTGCCGTATGGAATTGGTGAATCAGAGAAGACAAGACTCACCACAGAGGCACAGAGAAAAATAATTAAATAAATTGAGTTTAAGAGCTGCGATATAAACCCCGTGTGAAATCCGATTCCTGAGCTCAAGTTCTAGATTCTCTCGCATTTGGTTTTCCTCCGTGTCTTTGTGTCTCAGTGGTAAAATTTTTTCCTGACGATCGGGTGGAATGGAGTTGTTTGCGTCTTCAAAGCCGAGTTGCCGTGCTACGGCTCGCAGTCTTCACGGTAGCCGTGCAAAACGCGGTTTGCGACCAACGCTCGGCTTTTCGGCAATGGAATTAAGGTACGCGAGTGATTTCTGCCCAGTGGCCTGTTTGCAGCTCTTTAAACTCCACAGTCGTTCGCAGATTGGGTAATGGCAATCGAATCCATTTCAAGTCTCCCATTGGCCCCGGACCATCACATCCTTAATTGCGGGTTCCATTGAACGTCCTGATGGCATGCGTTCGATCGAGTTGCTCGAGCTGATGTTGGGCGCGATGGAGAGATTCCGGAGCGGGGGCTTGCTTGAAGTGCCGGATCGCGCGATCCAATGCTTTTCGTGCGGCACGGTCTCGCTTTAATTCGCGGAAAACACGGGACAGATTCAGCTGGTCCGCACCCATACTGCGGAGGTCTCCGGTCGCCTGATGCTGTCGGTAGGCAGCCAGCAGCGTGAAGACCCCGGCTGCTGGTGATTCGATTGCGGCGACGATCAGCCCTTCGGTCGCGATCAAATCGCCGTTTGCACACGGCGGGATGTCGTGGTTCTCGTCCATTTCAAACGCTGACTGCAGCAGTGAATCGGCCGCCTCATACGAATCCCCTGCCAACGCCTCATTCGCCATCGCCAGCAAATCCGCCGCTTCTGCCCCCTCTTGTAATAGCGTCGCCCGCCATTGAAAGCGATGAGCCAGATCGAGATTGCCGACCTCGCGATAGATCCCGGCCAAATTGTGGCACACGACCGCCGTCGCCACGTTGTCATTCAACTCCAGAATCGGTGTGAAAACAGAAATGGCTTCGAAAAACCGTTCTTGACGCGAGAGACAAACCCCATAGGCAATGCGACTGGCTGGTGAGGGATCGAGTGCGATGGCCTGAAGAAACGATTGGTCCGCCTCGTCCCAATGACGACACTGAGCTGCGGATTCGGCTGCGAAAACGAATTCGGCAGCGGCGTCATTCGCCCCAAACGGATTCGATTTCTTCATCTTCAAAACCTTCACAAACAGTCCTGACACGTCGTCCGCCACGAAGCGGATGCTGCCGGTCTGCCAACCGGTGCCGTACACGGATTAGCTTGTCAGGAAGGGCATACCGGTGTCAACGAGTCACCGCGGCCCGTCGCTCGTTCTTGACAACGAGACCCGCCGGGAAACAGATATTTCGGTTCGTCCCGATTTTGTCGATGGTGACCAGCAGGCCCAGATCGACGAATGAAAACAATCATGCCAGATCGCCAGCCGATGCCGGTTCTGCTCTCGAAATGGCACGAATACCGAATACCGTACGGCCCCGGTCGGTTTGGCTGGCCGTTCGTGATGGCTGCAACGATCAGCGCGATCTTAGCGCCACGGGTTTCCTTCGACGGTTGCGCAGCGTTCGTCGACAATGATCCGTTCGGGGATTGGGCCCGCGTAGACCCACAGCATCTCCATGGGCCCCTGGGATTCATTGATGAAATAATGGACTCGACCGCGGGGCTGCAGCGCAGTCTGACAGTCGCTCATGGAATACCGTCGCCCCTCGACGACACAGGTTGCCGTTCCTGAGATAATACAGATCGACTCGTCAAAATCGTGGATGTGCGCCGGCAGGCGTCCCCCCGGCTGAAACAGCCCATACCCGCCGCTCATTTCAATCCCTGGCACCAGCATTTCGTTGAAGCAGTCGATGAATTCGGTGTTCGGTCCGGCGGCCCCTCGTTTGGCGGTGGCAAACCGATTGACGCGTTCAGCACCGGGGAACCCCGTCGACGTATCCGGCATCGATCTTCGCGGGAAAAATTTGTCAATCAGTGTTCGGCTGGGGGCATCGGTTGCCATCGCAATGTGGAGCACTGCGGGTTCGGTGGTCGAGGTATTGCGGGCCGAGTGCGCCAGCCCGGCGGGGATCACGGTGTTATCGAGTTTTTTTATGTCGTACGTACGCCCCTCGACTTCGATCGTCACCGTGCCGCTCAGCAGCGTGATGGATTCGGTGAAAATATGGTTGTGCAGCGGAAGGACTGCCCCCGGTGCGAACGTCACCAGACCCGTCGTGAGGTTGCGGGCTTGATTATGCCGACCCACCAGACACTCAAACGAAACCCCTCGTGCAATTTCGGCGCGCGGGCCTTCGCCGACCGAATTCATCACCTCGTCCCGATCGGGCCGCATCGATTCTGGCGGACGGGATAACGGAGGAGCGGCGATTGGTGTGGGTGTGGGGACAAACGAGGCCTGGATCGCGCGGTCGCGGCCGATCACTGCGAGTGAAGCCCGGACGGATCGGACCAGCAGTCCGGTGTCCATGCCAAGGCCAATCGCGCGAAATCCCTGTTGCTGCCGTTCACGCACATTGTCGTTACTGGTCGCCAGCACACCGCAGTGGCGTCCGGCACGACGAATGGCATCTTTGGCCTGCAGGATTTGATCGGCCACACCCGGCCCTTCCCACTGTCCGCGAAAGCCGGCACTCGACGACAAATCGGCGGGACCGAAAAAAATCAGCTCGACCCCGTCCACCTGGCACATCATGGGGACTTGGCGGATGGCACGTACGGTTTCCACGATGGGGACCACCAGCACGTTCTGGTTCGCTTCGCCGGTATGCTCGACCAGACATTGGCCCCAGCAGGTCGCACGCTCACCACCAATCCCTCGTAAACCCTCGGTCGGATAGTGCGAGTAGCTGACTGCCTGTCGCAATTGGTCGGCCGTTTCGACCCAGGGGATGACGACTCCGTCGGCACCAATATCAAGGGCCCGCTTGATCAGGCCGCTGTTGAGTTCCGCGATTCGCACCAGCGCCACCGTGTCACTGCGAACGGTGGCTCGAAGGTGTTCGAGGATTTCTTTCCAATCAAGGTGACCATGTTCGGCGTCGATCACCACCCAGTCGAGGCCCAGTCCAACGGCAATCTCGGTGACACTGGGTGATTCCAGGGTGACCCACAACCCAAAAACGGGAGCGTCGTCGGCCAGTTTCTGACGAAGTTTTTGTAAGGCTGCCGTTTTCATGGGTGAGTCGCCATCGCTTGAGGGAAGTCTCCACCGGCAGAATCTGCCGAAGGGGATTTTCATTTTTTTATCAAGACCGCATTAGAAATAGGTATCGACCGAGTGACAAGAGGCTCAACAGCGTGAAATTTGCCCCATGAAATTTGCGCGATGAAATTGGTGCAGTGCTGAGATGGCCATGATTTTTGCCTTGTGCAAAGAAAAATTGTGCCGAGATAACGGCAGAAAGAATTCCCTCGGCGAGGGGGATGTCTGAACGGAACGGGTTATCACCTCAGGCAATAAAAAATCGATTTTCGGGATCAGCTGGGCGAAAAGTCGGCTGCGGAAAAAGGAGGGCGAACCGCATGTGACTCAGGCGGAAAAGAATTCGCGAATCGTGTCCGATGGCTATTCGATCGCCCCTTTCGGTTCAATCAATACAAATGACAATCTTTTTTCGTTGAAGCAGAGCGGATTTCCGACTGCAGAAACCTTCCAGGCCTGACCGGTATTGGCAGAAAGTCGAAGTTCACGTCTCGTTCTTTGCAGCACCAGGAACCGAGATTGAGGTTTCATTTCCTCGGCTTCCATCGCCTCGGTTAACCCCGCATCCCAGTTTTCATCCATAATGATTTGGGCCTGGGGCCAGCGGCAGCGTAACAGGTATCTCAGTGCGGCAGGAACTGGATCGCGACTCCCCACCAGTGAAATGCGACGGACATTGGGAACCTGCTCGAGACGCGTTCTTAATTCTGCGAATCGATTTTCATCGGAAACCGAATCCTGTTTCGCGATTCCCAGCACCAGCGCCGTTATCATCGACCCTGTGATCGTCAGCTTGAGCAGTCGCCTCCATATCGATTCGGTCCAGCAGCTGGTCCCCGCATCCCTGAACGGAATGTTGCTCGGCCCGTAGACTAACAACAAAGAGGCGAGTGCGGCCCCGATCAGTCCCGCTTGAATAGACCCGGTGATTTTTCCGAGCGACACACCGATTGCGGCGGTGACCAACAGTGACTCGACCCACCCCGAAACGGTTCGTTCGATCAAGGAATGGACCCCGAGTGCCGCCAAAAGCACCGTCGGAGCGATCAAGGCCACATTCCATGCAGCCGTATTGGTGGGAATCAGGGTTCCAGCGATGTCAGCCAGAATCCGTCCTGTAAAGGTTAGCGACCACCACCACCACAGCAATTGAAATCGGCGGCGAGAATTTTCCTCGGTGGAATCCTGCGATAATCGCCAGGCACGCCACCAACCGACAACTAGCCACCCGATCAGCAGCGAGGATTGAACCAGCCCATCCCAAGAGCGGGGTTGAAATTCCGAACAGATCGCCGCCTGTTCGTCAGCGGACTGTTTGACCAGACATTCCAGCGGAAGCAGCGATAACCAGGAAAGACGGAATGCGGATCCCGATTGCAACAGCAGCATCACTTCCCACCACCCTCCAACCAGCAGCCCGGTGATCGCCAAAATCAGCGTTGCCTGGAATACCTCGCGACGCGTTCGGGGCAGAGGACCGGATTCAGGAATTGCTGTCGGGATTGCTGTTGCGAATTGTGGCAATGATCGCCAGGCATGAACGGCAAAAACAGGCAAAAGTAAGCCTGCGATCGGGCCGATCGCCAAGAGAGATAAGCCCCAGGCGAGACCGCTGAGGATCAGGGAAAGCGAGATCAGGGACGTTCCCCGTTCGAGGTGACGTTGAAATCCCACTACCGCAGCAAGCAAGAGACAGGTTCCCAAGGCGTTATTGGCGGGGCTGAGGGCAGCGGCTAATAATTGGGGATGGCTGCACATCAGCACCGCAGCGATCAGCGCCAGGTTCGCGCCCCCAATTCGCCAGCCACAACGGGCTGACAACACGATCGTCAGGCTGCTGGCAACGAGTGAAACCAACGAGAGTGAAAGGAATCGAGAAGTCCCCAACAGTCGGATGACGATCCCATTTAACCAAGGGGCCAGGGGTGGCTGAAATCGCAAGGGCTGATCGGAATCGCTCGATTCAGGCTGCAGGAATTCGGTCACCGACGAGGCATTCGCCACCGCAAGACTTCGCAAAGCCCAGGATGAATCGGCTTCGCTCAGGGGAAAGTTGGTCAAAAGCAGCAGGGTGGGGAACAGGGCGCAGACCAGAATCAACGGAGTAAAAATCGAAAGGGATTTTGGGCGGGGGTACAGGCGCTTTCTCGGTGTGGCCACGACTCGCAACAGATCGTTGTCATCCAAGAGAATCGGTGACGGGACCTGTTTTGTCATCGAAGTCGACTCTTCTGCATGAGGGTTGATCAAGCATGTCTCGATTCCGAGTTTGCCCGCTCGGAATGGGATAATACAAGGGAACCCGGTCAAATTTCCCTGTCATTGCTGGGCGGAATTGGCGAGTTGTTCTCGCTTCCAGCGAATAATGTCGTCCAGGATCGCACTGAGTGGCATGGTCGGCTTGCTTCCCAGCATTTTTTCCAGACGTGTCACATCGGGTACGCGGCGCCGCACGTCTTCAAAATCGTCGCCATACGCCTCGCGATAAGGGAGGTATTCAATCTTCACTGCGGGATTGACTCGCTGAATGATTTCTTCCGCCAGTTGGCGAATAGTGATCGGATAATCACTGCCGATATTGTAGACCGCCCCGTGCGCGGCCGGCGTCTCGACCAGTCCAATGACCGCATCCACGACTTCACGTACATGTCCGAAACATCGAACCTGTTGTCCGTCGTCATAAACAACGATGGGCCCCCCCTGCAGTGCCGCATCCACAAAGCGGGGGATCACCATCCCATAATGGCCAACCTGTCGCGGGCCGACTACGTTGAAAAATCGACCAAGCACCACGGGAAGCCCAAACTTGCGGTGGTAGGCCAGGGCAAGGAATTCATCAATCGCTTTGGAACATCCATAAGCCCAGCGGGGTCGTGATGTCGGACCGAACACGAGATCCTCTTCTTCGGTCCACCGCTCTTTGGGATTCTTGCCGTAGACTTCACTTGTCGAGGCAATAAAGACTCGTTGTTGACGCTGTACAGCAAGTCTCAGCAATTCTTCGGTAGGATAGATATTGGTCTGAATCGTACGGACTGGATCGTCGGCCACCAACTTCACACCGACTGCTGCCGCCATGTGGTAGACGACATCGGCGTGTGCCATCACATCGCCCAAAATGACGGGGTCGGTAATCGAACCGGTCCGAATCTTGAGTCGGGGATGATGCTCGATATGAGCCAGATTTTCACGCCGACCCGTCGAGAGGTCATCGAGAATCGTCACTTCGTGACCCAGCTCAAGCAGCCGCTCGGACAGATGGCTGCCAATAAACCCCGCCCCACCCGTCACCAAACACCGTTGCATGAACCACTCCTGCATAATCAATTCCATTCGCCAGCCGATCACATCAGCCATGGCTCGATCAAGTTGTCATCACAACTTTTTTCAATGAATGATTCTGGAAACCATCAAACGATTTCCGTGATCGAGCGTTCGACTTGGTTTACCGCAAAATTGACGACGGACTTTCTTTCGTCAACTGCTGTCCACCATCAGCCGAGCTACTCTTTCCACAACTTGATGGCGAGTACGATAACCGAGAAGAACTTGGATCAACAACCGAGTCCCCTGTGGCGGTGTCAGGAATTCCGACAGATTGACCAAATTTTCGCAATCCGACAGGGAATTGGGACCTCTCGCCGCAATTGGCTTACCGCAATGGCCTAAGCAGGCGATAGACCCCGACGTTGCATTTCCTTGAGGATTCCATCCCAAAGCGCAATGCGCTGAGAAATGGCATGAATGGCGGTCGTCGTCGCCTCGGACTCTTTTTTCGGCTGGCCCTCGCATAAAGAGCTGACGAGTTTTCGCGCCAGCGGTCCATGGTCATTTGCATCGAGCTCAATGTGCCGCCGAAGATAATGCTCGAGTCGCTCGTTCGAAACACCTTGTTCGGGCAATCGATCCACCAATCGCGAAAACATGTCGGGAATCACGTCCTCACGCCCATAAAAGAACGCGGACGCAACTTCATGTGGTTGCCCAAGCAGCGTCAACTGCATGGTCGACGCGACGAACTCACGGGTGCTGGCCTGGATGGGGGCCTCAGCCAGAGCCTGTTCAATTGGAATCCGCTGCCGGATTTTTGCAACGAATTGCTGAATTGGCCCTGTGTCCGCTCCGACATCCTCCATGGCTGCGATGTAAAGCTCGAAATGACTGGAATAACCCCCGAGCCCATCTTCATCACTTTCCTCCGCAACCACAATTTCATTGATAAATCGGGCCAGTGAGGGATCGGCGGCGGGAATCCAGGGGACCTCACAACAGGTCACCACCTGTTGCAGGCGCTTTAAAAGCGACATGAAATCCCACACAGCGAAAACATGCTCACCCATGAAGAGCCGGAGACTCTCAACGGATTGAACCGATCCATACAACGGATGCCGCAGCAATGTTTCGCGGAGTTGGTCGAGTGAGCACAGGGACTCGGATTGCCCTGTCTCGCACAAAGTGGACGCCATGGAAAACTTTCTTAAGCGGGTTGCCCTGAGAGGATTCGTTTGAGAATCGGTGTCGTGGTCACCGTGGTGACCAGCGCCATCATCACCATCATTGCAAAGAGTTTAGGTGAGATTACCCCGAGTGACAAACCAATATTCAGCACGATCAGTTCCATCAGGCCCCGAGTATTCATCAAAATCCCCAGGGCTGACGAGGTTCGCCAGTCGAGCCCGACAAATCGGGCGGCAATCATCGTTCCGCCAAATTTTCCTGCCGTCGCGAAAACGATGATTGTTCCACAAATCAGCCAGCTTTCCCAACCATCGATCAAACCGATTCGCGTATTCATCCCCGTCACTGCGAAAAAGGCGGGAAGCAAGAGAATCGTCACGACATCGTGCAATTTATGGATGAGCGATTTTGCCACCCGGCTGTCATGGGGAATGACTGCCCCCAACAGGAACGCGCCGAAAACGGCATGAATCCCAATCGCTTCGGTGGTCAACGCGGAACAGAGCAGCAACATCAGGAACCAAGGGATTGCCCGCTCTTCTGCGAAACGAGGCTCGGCCCAGGCAATCCACCGGATCAACAACGGACGAACGACGACAAACATGATCAAAATAAAGGTCAGAGTCGCGATCGCGACGATCATCGCGCTGCCAAGTTGCGCATTCGCCACACCGACCACAAACGCCAGCAAACACCACGCGGTGACATCATCTGCTGCCGCACAACTTAAGGCAATCACACCCAAATCGGTCTGATGCAGCCCCTGATCCGTCAAAATTCGGGCCAAGATGGGAAATGCCGTGATCGACATTGCCACCCCCAAAAAAAGAGCAAAACTGGTGAAGGGAACCTCGCGACTCGACAGAATGGGGTAGAGCCACAATGCCATCCCTGCCCCAAGCACAAACGGGAAGACGATACTCGCATGCGAAATCGCAATCGCCGCTTTCGCCTGCTGCCCTACCTTTTGAAGGTTGAGTTCCAGGCCCACAATAAACATGTACAAGACCACACCAAGTTGAGCGATCGAGTTCAACGAAGAGACCACGAGTCGATGAGGGTCGGTCGCGGCATCCGGAATCAAGCGTTGCATCGTCTCGGGCGAGACGAATCCCAACACCGATGGTCCGAGCAGGATCCCGGCAATCACTTCTCCAATGACTGCTGGCTGATGAATCCGCCTGAGACCCCAGGCGAGCAAATTTCCCAAGCCAATGACAGATGCCAAAGTGGCGAGAACATGCACGACCACGTCAATCTTCGCCGATTGACTGGTCCGCACCGGGACATTCTCGGAGATCGATGCCACCAATGCCGCAGGGGCTTCGAGCGTCTGGCCCAGTTGCTGAATCATCAAAAAAGCAAGAATCGCCGCGAACAACAGCAACAAGTAAAACGCGAATACGGAATTCGATCGATTGCGAATCGTCATCTCAGTAGAGGCATTCGTCATCGGTCGGAGAATTCAGTAAATCGAGATTCGGATCGAGCACGCTCACACTGTAGGTGATAATACTCGTTCGAACGAATGTTGTCAAGACGAGTGTTTAGGGTTGTTGAAAAAACGGACTTTTGTCACGACCGAGCGACGCAGTGCAAGCGGCCATCGAACTGGGGAGTGTCGCTTAACAGGAGTGGAGAGCTGGAGACATCGAGTGATGCATCGCGGGCAAAGCATGCACCAGCGTGCTTGGTCGATATCAGACCTTCCCCGCCAGCCTGGATTAAGGCGCAGAGATTGCACGAGGAGATTCATCAAAGTAGACATAATGCCGAATGGCATCAGCAATCTGTGGCTGCCGATAGTAGTGAGCCCAGATATGTCCCACCCCAATTTGGTGGGAAACGCTGTAATCGATGAACTTTTGATTGGATTGACCAAGTGACACACGATCATTCCTGGTCAGACCTGTGGTTGCCATGGAGCTTGCAGAAATCGGGCGTCGCAAAGGATAAAACAACAGGGGGAAGTCGGTGCGGTTTTGCAGGTTAATCACCGCTTCGGCCTGGCAGAGTGCTCGTCCGTAACGTTGATCCGGATTCAGCCAGTCATGATCAATTGCCGCTGCGGCCATGACGACACGGATATGCCGAGCCGGTTGCGGGCCGATCGCCAGTTGTCGTCCTTCGACGATTCCCCCTCCCAGCGAATGCAGTGCCGACGAGACCAATCGTGATCCATGACTATGTCCAATCAAACAGATCGGATGGTCGACGCTCACCCTGGCGACCAAATCAGCCAAATAAAATCCGTTTAACGAGGCGCGACGGCCCAATCTGTTGATATGCAAATGGGGTAGGAAGCCCCCATCATTGCTGGCCCATGTATAGAATATGATGTGGACAGGCTGAGCAGGGGCTGCCTGACGCAGCCATCGGTACGTCCAGGCCGAATCATTCAGCATCGAATTCCAGGTGACGAAGCTACCATGTGCCATGAAACAGACGGGGACACCCGGCTGAAGCGACGACAGCAGCTCTTCGATCGAGCTTCCTCGCACTGGACTCGGACCATCGAAACGATAAACCTGATATTCAACCCCTTGGCCCGCTTCGACCTCTTCCTTGGCACAGCGGGTGCTAACAATCCAGTAATCCGGATCACACGAGCCCCGAACAGGATCGGGTGCATCCGCCATCCGCGAGGTTTGGGGGCCATCCGTTCGCAGGGAAGAGGCCGGGGCGGGTGGAACGACGGGGGGTTCATCCAGCATCGCAGAATCGGGTTGTGCCGAAGCCAACCAAGGAGCGGATGTCACCACCCACACGGCAATCAACCACAGACGGCAATGTCGCAGCGCAGCGTGTAAGCGATGCGGAGGGCGTGACGTCATTTCATCCACAACAAAAATGGCCGGGAAATGGATACTCTCGCCGTTGGTTATCGTCCGCTGGCGGACGTTTCTCTAAGACCAAATGATCCTGCCGCAGGGAACTCGCAGAATCCCTAAACTTCCCGAACGTGATCACCCGCATTTCGCCAGATTTCCTCATGATTGAGCGGACTTCGGGGCCCTCTCAACAAAAAAAAAGCCCCCGACGTAAAAATACGTCGGGGGCCAGCAGTCAACGTGCGTTACGGAGGGGGCTGTCGAGCGACCTTTTGCGGCGGCTCGGCAATCCGTCAGTTGTTCGATTCTTCTTCGACTTCTTCAGCAACGGGACGACCCTTGCCAGCCGATTTGGCTGATGAGGGACCGGTGCTTCGGGCCGATTCAGCGGCGGGCGCTTGAGGTACTGGTGCGGCCTGAGGTGCTGGTGAGGCAACCACAGGATGCTTTTCCTTCAAAACTTTGACCACTTCGTCGGTGATATCCACACCAGGATCCACCGAAAGGAGCAAGCCTTCGTTTTTGGGGATGACGATACTCAGCCCGCGCTTGGTCGCGATTTCCTGAGTGATTGGTTTCAGCTCTGCACGGAACTTAGCAATCTGAATTTGCTTATACTGTTCGTAATCCGCACGGGCCTTGTTTTGAATCTGCGTCAGTTGGCTCAACGCGGATCGTTCCAACAGCGAGAACTCTTTTTGGTCCTCTTCGGACGGCTCAGTCCCATACCCCTTCTTCTTCGCGTTCAGCTGTTCCTTCGCATTTTCGACGGTTTTCGCCAGCGATTGGTTCAGCGAATTTTGCGCCAATTCCAAAGACTGAGCCAATTGTCGATCACGACCGGTTTCTGCAGCGACTTTATCGAGATCGACCACAGCCATTCCCCCGCGGGAACTTGCTGCCGCCGGACCACTCGTCTGGCCACAACCTACGAGACCTGCCACACAACTTGTCAGCACGAGACACACGCCAAAGTGACGCATCCAAAACTCCTTTTTTGGACATGATTCGTTGAAGCCATAACCGACGAGACGGGAACCTATGCGAAACAGAAATCCACGTCCAGACCAGATCCTGCCGTTCAGTTTCGAATCTTTCATACGGAAAGTTGCGAATTGCTGGCGGCAGGGGTGGCAACCATCGACTGGTGAAAGTCGATGGTTGCCCGCGCTGGGGGGGGCAGCGACTTTAAACCAATTGCAGGTGGGCCAGTTCTTCGCGAAGTCGGATTCGTGCGGTATGTAATCGCCGTTTGATTGTTCCGACCGGACTCCGAAATCGATCACTCATTTCGATCAGCGATTGCCCTTCGAAATAAAAGGCAACCAGGGTTTGCCGGTCCAGCATTTTCAGCCGTTTCAGCCCACCCCAAACCTGATCCGCGCGTTCTTCTGTCATTAAATCTTCGAGCGGTGAACCCGTCTCGGCATCGATTGCGACGAGCTTCTCGGGATCTTGCGAGATCACCGGGGGACGCCGCACGATCCGATTGATCGCCAAACGGACGGTAATCCGCTGCAACCAGCCAGGAAAACGCTCTGGCTCGCGCAACTGATCCAACTTCCGCATCGCTTGAACAAACACATCCTGAGTCAACTCGGCCGCCTCGGCATGGTTCCGCAATCGACGAAAGGCAATCGCATAGACCGTCGATTCGAACCGCTGAACGAGTTCTCCGAATGCCACGCGGCACCCCGACTGGGCACATAAAACCCTTGGCAAATATTCTGCTGTTTCCATCATTCGCTCGTGTTCCTGAACGACGCCATCACGTGGATTTCCACGAGGTGACATCCCTGTTTGTGGCAAATTCTGCCGGCGTTCATGTAGTCCGGCGAAACGAGCCCCGCACCTGTGTCAAAAAATTGATACGGGTGAATGTCCGTGAAATGAAATCACGAACCAATGAGAGACCAGATCACCAAAACCACACGGGTTACGACGAGACAAAACAGGGAAAAACATCCCCGATTGGTGCGGTGTCGCAAACCCGCGGCATTGAAATTGAAAAATGTCGGTTACTGACGGATCTCAACCACTTGTCGCGGGGTTGAGGGCTAAAAGGGCCCATAACGGGGCTGGCATCAGGTCGTCACCAACAGCGAGGGACTGAATGCCAGCGGTCATACCGAATGTCAGTGGCCAGGATTTTGCTCCCGATCGACCGAATCGTTTGCGAAAACGGATTCCTGTCTTACTTTTTAGGGAAAAAAATCGTGAACCGGAACATTTCGAGACTCGACGTACACCGCGATCAAGAGGGGAGGAATGATCACGATGGGCATCCAGAAGCTCGACAACTTGGCTGGCTTTAAAGCCGGCATAGGTGTTGGCGAGTTGTTTCGGATTGCGATTAAAAGCTTGCATCGTGATACCTCCTGCGGTCGCCGCAGTCTCCAGGAAACGAGAGTGAAAAATTCTTTTTTTTGGGGGGGGTGAAGCCCGCAACAGGAGTCAATTTCGTGGATCGTGCCCCACGAATGGCAGTTTGAGCAGAACCAAACCGCTCAACAGCGTTGTGGATAAGACCCGTGAAACGTGAAAAAGGTTCACGAGAATTCCGGAAAATTCGGCATTTTTTGACAGTTTTCTGGTCGCCTTTCCGTAAGTGTTTATTTGTTTGGGCCTTGCGGCAGGTCGTTGAAATCGGAAAAAACGAAAAATTCACTGCAATCGTTAAAGTCTGCCAAGAATGTCGCCGATAATAGAGGGTACAAGGTTTTGTACGACGATCTGACATGGATTTGGGTAGGACTTCCGAATGAAACTACTGCGATTTTTCACCGCCGCGTTGATGTCGCTCTCGATGGTCGGTTGCTGCTGCAGCCGTGGTCTAGTCTCAGATGCTTGCGATCCCTGCGGGGCGGCTCCTGCTCGTGGATGTTCGGTCACGAAACTGTTTAAATCCCCCTTCAATCGGGGATATGGCTGGGAAAACACTTGCACCTGCGGGGGGTGTGGGGCCTACGGTGGTGACATCACCGATCCTTACAGCTTCCCGGCGTATGGATCGCCAGAGACCAGCAGCTGCGGCGGATCCTGTGGCAGCCCTGGGATGAGCATGTCACCAATGACCAGTTCACCAATGATGGGTGGAATGTCTGCATCGCCAAGCTGTGGCTGTGCTCAATCGGCAAATTACCCGAGCATGCCCAGCATGAGTGCTCCGTCGTATTCCCCCTCGTACGCTCCGTCGTACAATACTTCTCCGACCATGATTCCTCCTGTTCCACCCGCCTCAACGGTACCTCAGCCGGTACCCGAAAATCCTTCGAACTACGCACCGAGTCCCCCGATGCCGACGGGAAGCGAACCGACGACGAGGTTTGTACCGGGAAATGGCCAGCAGCCGCAGATGGTCTCTTATGAAGAGTTCCAGCGATTGCCCGGAAATGTCATCTCGGGCGCAGAATCATTGCCAACTGCGGGCAACCCTGCACCGATTCAGCAGGTCTCGACCAGTTCACCCGTTTTCATGGCACCACCAGCCCCCACCGCAGCACCGAGCACCTCGTCCAAATTCACTCGGCCTGCGAATGGTCGACAGGCGGTCTGGACTCCCGCTCGATGAACCCGATTGATTGCGGCCGCGCCACTGGTAACCGCTGAAAATCTGGAATAGCCCCTTTCATCCAGCCGGTTGTGCCATACGGAACGGACCCAAGCGATTCCGCGATCGGGCATCCCGAAAAAAATCCCAAGTCGATGACTTGGGATTTTTCGTTGCTTCACGCGGTGACGACGGCACAAAATGACCCGTCATTACACGATCGTTCCACCGTTATTCAGGGACGGTTTGCAGGGCTTTCACCGGCTGTTACACTCTCATCAGGATCCTCTGCGTTCGGAATCTTGAGTCCCCTTCACTGTGAGATCATTACTGTGGGATGATTTTCGCAGTGGGATGATTTTGACGAGCGAGGTGGATTGGTGATGCCGCATTTGAGGTCGGCGCTGCTGAGTTCGAGAATTTTCTGGTGACGGGAATTCCTGTTGAACGGCCAAGAAATGCGTTTTTGGCTAATCTTCGCGAAAAACATTCGGATTTGATCACACCTGACCTGCGGAGAAACAGAGAATGACACACGCTTGGCATGACGTCACACCGGGAGAACAACTTCCCTCGGAATTCACTTCGGTGATCGAGATTCCGCGGGGGTCGAGCGTCAAATACGAACTCGATAAATCCACAGGGATGTTGCGACTTGATCGCATGCTCCATTCGGCGGTCTACTATCCCGCGAATTACGGTTTCATTCCGCAAACGCTGGCCGAAGATGACGACCCGCTGGATGTCTTGGTGCTGTGCCAGGAGCCCGTCGACCCGCTCACACTGGTCGAAGCCCGTGCGATTGGCCTGATGACCATGGTTGACTGTGGAAAACGAGACCATAAAGTTCTGGCTGTGGCGGTGCATGACCCCGAGTACAATTCATTCCGCGAAGCCTCGGAACTGCCAACTCATAAGCTTGCCATGATTCGCCGCTTCTTTCAGGATTATAAAACACTCGAAGGAAAAGCGGTCGAGGTGGATGAACTGACCGAGGCCAAGACAGCCTTTCCAATTATCATTGAAGCCTTGGAACGATACAGTCTTTCGCGTCGACGTGGTTTTCGTTAACCCGCAAACCCTCGATCAAGGATTCCCCTCGGTTTAAAAGTCGTTGGGGATCAGACTCAGGATCAGGGGCGTTCTGAGTGATCGTTTTTCCCCGCGAAGAGATTGGTTTTCGAGCGACGACAGAAGGATACCCGAAATGGGTTCTCATTGGTTTTGGAATTCCTTTTCGTTCCCGCTGACGCTGGGAATCGCAAGTGTGAGTCACTCCGTCCCCACCGGTGCATTGACGTCGGGAACCTTGATTTTGCTCACGATTTATTGCGGTTTAATTGCCGTTTCGTCGCTTTGCGGAGGAGTGCTGCCGCTCATGATCCGGCTGACCCACACACGCATGCAGGTGCTCGTCAGTGTGGTGGGTGGCTTTATGCTCGGTGTTGGGATCTTCCATCAGCTTCCCCACGCTGTCATTGTCATGACAACCGGCGGAAAAGATCCCTCCTTTTCCCTAGACTGGTGCATGAACTGGCTGATGTTCGGGCTGTTACTGACCTTCTTCATGCTGAGAATGTTTCACTTTCACAGTCATGGACCGACGGAAGAAGATGGCCCACATGGTCACGACTGTGCACATGATCACGATCACGATCATCACACCAGCTCGGGGGCTGGGCCAACGCTCAAGGGGTCCAGCTGGATTGGAATTTTCCTGGGGCTTTCGCTGCATACCCTGCTTGATGGAGTCGCCCTGGCGGCGAATGTTCAGGCGGATGCGCTGCACGATCATCCCCATGGCCTGATTTTTGGCTTACTGGGGGTCGGCACGTTCCTGGGGGTTGCCCTGCATAAACCACTCGACTCGCTCTCGATCACGTCGCTGATGGCTGCCGAAGGCTGGTCACCACAAGTCATGAAACTGGTGAATTTGGGTTACGCACTGATGTGCCCCCTCGGGGCATTCCTCTTCTATTTCGGCATCCAAAAATACGCAGGGGCCCAATCAACCATCGTTGCCGCAGCACTCGCCATGTCCGCTGGAGTCTTCATCTGCATCTCGCTGAGCGATCTCTTGCCGGAAGTGCAGTTCCATTCGCATGATCGGGTGAAACTCTCGGCAGCCTTGTTACTCGGAATCGGTGCTGCCTGGGTGATTGGACTGCTCGAACCGGCCCATACCCATGGTCACCATCACGATCATCAACACCCGGCAGCGGCGGCAGATCGCGAACCGAAACCACAGAACATTTAATTCGCGTTGCCGAACGGGGCTCGGCCCCAAAACACTCCACCAAAACTCAATGCCATTCTTCCTTCAGCTTGGTTTTGGTTAATCAAAACTTTACTTTTTATTCACATCGAACTACAATTTTCGGCAGTGGCAACCTGATTTTCACGAATTTGAAACTTGCTGGCATAAATGACGCCCATGACATTCGTTCGGTTTTTCACATTTTTCTTCAACAGCCTTGCGATGGCGCTCCTCGCCATCACGGGGTTATCTGGCTGCGCGGGCTCAACTTCCCCGAAATCGACCGACGCAAAATCGTTGCGAATTGTGACCACAACCGGGATGGTCACGGACATTGTGCAGCGAGTTGTTGGTGAGCGTGCCCAAGTGGTGGGTCTGATTGGTTCGGGGGTTGACCCCCATTTATTCAAGGCGACCCGTTACGACATCAAGCAACTGCAGCAGGCCGACCTCGTTTTTTATTCCGGATTGAAGCTGGAAGGGCGGATGCAGGATGCACTCGAACAAGTCGACCGAGCGGGTCGGCCGGTGGTCGCGGTGACTTCGGCACTGGAAAAGTCCTATCTCCGCTCGCCCCCCGAGTTTGAAGGGCATTATGATCCGCACGTCTGGATGGATGTCGCCGCGTGGGGCCTATGCGTGAATCGGGTGGTCGAAACGCTCGTTCAAACCGATCCTGAACATGCAGAGGAATACCGCGAGAACGGCAAACGATATCAATCAGAACTGGAACAACTCGATCAATACGTTCGAGAAGTCATCGCATCGATTCCCGCATCACAACGGGTCCTTGTCACCGCACACGATGCCTTTGGATATTTTAGCCGATCTTATGGAATTGAAGTTCGATCGGTGCAGGGAGTTTCAACCGAGGCGGAAGCGGGTGTTCATGACGTCAATCGCCTGGTGGATTTTCTGGTCGAACGGAAACTTCCTGCGATCTTTGTTGAGAGCAGCGTCAACGCCAAAAACATTCAGGCCGTGATTGAGGGGACCGCTTCTCGGAATGTGACCGTGCAAATCGGCGGCGAATTGTATTCCGATGCGATGGGGGCCGCCGGGACCTACGAAGGGACCTACATCGGCATGCTCGATCACAACGCCACGCGGATCGCCCGCGCCTTAGGTGGGACCGCTCCTGAAAAAGGACTCCACGGAAGACTGCGGCTGATTCCGTAATTCCTCACGGATGGCTATCATCAACGACGATCGATGTTTGGAGATTTCACCGCAGGATCACAAATTTTGTCCGTCAGGGGATGCGTCACATGGCGAAACACCAGCATTCTGCAAACCACGCGTTTTCGTCGCTGAATCCTCGAGTCCGGGAAGGGGTTACCGTCACGGGGCGACGGAGCCTGCTGAAAGCCGGACTGGCGGGGATGGCGGGCCTGACGCTTCCCGGCTTACTGGAAGCGCGTGAACAATCGCTGACGGGTACAAGGAAAGCCTCGCCCCGTCAGAAGAGTGTGATTCTCATCTGGATGACGGGTGGACCAAGCCAGATTGACACCTGGGACCTGAAACCCCAAGCCCCGATCGAGATTCGTGGTCCCTTCTCACCGATTGCCACCGCATTACCGGGGGTCCAGATTTGCGAGTACCTGCCGCTGCAGGCCGCGATGCTCGATAAAATGACGCTCATTCGCTCGGTCGATTGTCGGTTTTCGAACCATGAACCGAACATGGTGATGCAGACCGCCAATCGCGATGCCGAGCCCCGTACGAACCGCGAGGCTGACAAGTTTCCGGCGCTTGCCTCGATCATTGCCCGGCAGCGACTGGAAAACGTTCCGGACATGCCCCCCTATGTCGTACTGAATATGAAATCCCGTTCTCACGTCGCATGGGGTGGGTATCTCGGTCATGCTTACGACCCCTTCCTTGGTAATGACGTGGCAAGCCTGTTTTCCCTACCAGGAGGTTTGACTGCGGATCGGCTGCAATCCCGCCGCCAACTAACCTCGGACCTGGATCGTCTCCGTCGTGACCTGGATCTGGCCGGTTCGATGGAAGCCTCGAACCGGTTTACCCAGCAGGCGGTCAACATGGTCACCGGGACCAGTGCCCGTCAGGCGTTTGATCTGAGTCAAGAGCCCGAGGCGATCCGACAGCGTTATGGCGACCACGAATGGTGTCGACAGGCGTTATTAGCCCGGCGACTGGTGGAAGCCGGGGTCAGTTTTGTCACGATTGATCTCAGCCATCATGGAGCGTCAGGAACATGGGACACACACGGGGATAACATTCCCCCCTATGGCGGAATCTGGAATGGCCTGCGTCCGTTACTCCCCGTCTTTGACCGCTTGCTGACCACGTTGGTGAGTGACCTGGGGGAGCGGGGTCTGTTGGATGACGTACTGGTTCTGGCAATGGGTGAGTTTGGCCGAACGCCCAAAATCGGGACGCAGGGAAGTTCTGACGGACGTGACCACTGGCCGATCGTGAGTTCCATGACGGTGGCGGGAGGTGGTTTCCGACATGGACAGGTGATCGGGGCAACAGAACGGGATGCGGGACAAATTCAAGAGCGGCCGGTGACTCCTGGGGATCTGGCAGCCACCCTCTTCCAGCACATGGGTGTCCCGCAGGAGGTCTCGTACCTCGATAATCGTGGCCGACCGCGAATGGTGATTGACCAGGGAAAACCGATCATCGAACTCTGTGGTTGATCCGTCTCGACCGAGAGTTACCGGGATTGAGCTACCGGGTTTGGGCCACCGGGTTCGAGTCACCGGGTTCGAGCCACTGTGTTCGAGTTGTTGTGTTCGAGTCCTTGGGAGTAACCTGTCGATGAGTTCTTCAACGCGATATCAGGAAATTGACATCTCGGGATCGCCACGAGAACTCGGCCGGCAACTGGGAGAGGCGGCTGGCGACCAGATTCGAGGCTTTTGTGCGATCGCGCTGGAACGTGTGAACCGTACCGTCGCCATCACCCCCGCGCAGGCCCTGAATGTCGCTCGTGAATCGATTCCGATTGTGGCGGAATATGCACCCGAGATGATCGAGGAATTGCAGGGGACGGCAGAAGCCGCCCACGTGGCTCTCGAAGAGTTGATGCTGCTACAGGTACGGAACCAATTGAAGGCCGAGGGGGGATGTACGTCGTTTTCGCTGGGGCCACCACGGCGGAACGAACGGATCGTCGCTCAGAACTGGGATGCCGATCCCGCCCTGGATGACTTGACGATCGTGCTGACTCGGCGACCGACGGGGAAACCGGCGTTCATGACCATCACTCAGGCCGGTTTGATCGCCTATATCGGCTTCAATACAGCAGGAATTGGCCTCTGTGCCAACACCCTGCCGGCACCCAGTCGCCGGTTGGGTGTTCCCCACTACTTTCTCTTGCGGGCCATCTACGAAGCAAGCAGCCTCAAAGCCGCCGTTGCCGCCGTGAATCGTGCTCAACGGGCGATTCCCGCCAATATCATGATGACCACACCCGAGGGGCCCGCCAACCTGGAAGTGACGCTCGATTCGGTTTGCGTGCTGGAGGGTGAGGGGACCGGATTGGTGACACACACGAATCACTGCCGACACCCGGATCTGATTTCGATCAACCATTCCTTCCCCGAGCTGATTCAGTCTTATGCACGGCAAGCGCGGATTGACTTTCTACTGAATCCCTCGCTGCCGGGTCATTCCAATTCCCCGCAAGCGGAAGCGGCCATCGGGGCAAACCCAGCAGGGATGCCAGCCAGGGGACTACTTCATGAGTGGCAAGCGGCGCTGTCTGATCATGACGGCTACCCGCGATCGATTTGCCGCCATAACAACGAAGACCATCCGAACGGGTTCTGGCAGACGGTTTTTTCCGTGATCATCGAACCCGAGCAGCGGCGAATGCACATCACCCGCGGAACCCCCTGTTCGCATCCCTACGAAATTTATGAGCTCAAATGAGTCTCGCAGACTGAGGGATGCGTCGGCAGAGAAAATCCGTCGGATTGGGCAATCCGACGGGCGCGGAACCCGCATCACCAGTTCAAAATCCTGTTACTTCGTCGGTGAAGTACTCGTCACATCCTCTGCATGCGATTCTTTTTCGGGAAAAATGAACGACGCGAGAACTCCACCCAGCAGCGTCAGGGCAATCACCGCGAACGAAACCAGATTCACGATCCCCTCACTATGATCGTTGTGGGGCACGAGATGTTTCTCGAGCAGCATTTTGGCACCCACCAGCGCCAGAATGATGACCAGCGAATACTTCAGCAAGTGGAAGCGGCCCATCAAATCCGCGAGGGCAAAATAGAGACTTCTTAGTCCCAGGATCGCAAAGACGTTCGAGGTGAAGACAATAAAGGGATCTCGCGTCAGTCCAATGACTGCCGGAATCGAGTCCACGGCAAAAACCAGGTCTGTCGTTTCGACAATCATCAGCGCCAGGAACAGGGGTGTAAAGAGCCACTTACCGTTGACCTTAGTGAAGAAATGATCTTCGACAAAGCTGGGATGAACTCGACGACTCAGCAACCGGATCAGGAACGTTTTCTCGAAATCGACCTCTTCGTCTTCGTTCGTAAACAACATTTTCATGGCGGTGAAAATCAGGAACGCACCGAAGAGGTACGTCATCCACTCGAATTGCTTGATCAAGGCGACACCCGCCGCGATCATCACACCGCGCATGATCAGCGCCCCGAGAATCCCCCACAACAGGACGCGATGTTGATACGCGCTGGGGACTTTGAAATAACTGAGAATCAGCGCAATCACGAAGATGTTGTCGATGCTGAGCGACTGTTCCAGGATGTAGCCCATGAAGAACTGAACGGCCGCTTCCCAGCCCGAGTCGGGTAGTCCGGCATCTTCCGCTCCGTCCACACTCGCCTCGGCCGGCGGCGGATAAATCCCCAGACCAAGCCAATGATTTTCATAGGAAAAATAGACGAACACCGTGAAACAAAGGGCCAGGACGAAGTAGACCCCGGTTCGAAACAGGGCGGTCTTGGCCGAGAGCGTTTTCGATTCGCGTGAAAAGACACCGAGATCAAAAGCGAGAATCATTAAAATCAGCAGCACAAAAGCTGCCCAGACGATCACTGTCACGCGATTGCCCCTTCACCAGTGTACGATCCACCAACGCCCACCAACGCCAAACCCGAGTGTGCCGCGAAAACTCTTGTATGACAAAAACGGAATCACGGACAGGCTCAGGCCAAATGGAAAACCATTTCTGCAAACAAATCCCCTGAGCTGTCTGAAAGAGAAAACTCGCTCCTGCGCATCAAGATCGACAAGTATAAACGCCAGCGGACAAACTTGCGCCCCTTGCTTACGGAAAACCCGACCGATTGGATCACGGATGAAACCCGATTCATGGTTGTTTTCCAAAAAAATGAATGAGTGATACCGCCCATTTCACCTCGCCGGGCCCCAAAAATCCTGATGGACCACGAGTTCCCGTTCCCGATGCAGCAAGCAGAGCCCCGGTCGAACTGGTCTTTCCGTGCGGCGATTATCCGTGGTAGAACGGTGGAACGGGGGTGGGGTTCGATTCACGATGCACCCTGCGAATTTCTCTTCAAAGGTCATTTAATGGAACTCGGCGATCGTGTTGTGCTGGTTACGGGGGGGGCGAATGGAATCGGTCGCACCTTTTGCCAGCGAATTTCACGGGAAAAACCCCGCGGAATCGTCATTGCCGATCGCGATCTGGTGGCCGCACAGGCCGTGGCTCAGGAAATTGGTGCGATCGCGATGGAATGCGATGTCGCCTCGGAAACGGATATTCAGGCGGTTGTTGAGCGAACTCGAACAGAATTTGGTCGCATTGACATCGTTGTCTCGAATGCGGGGGTCACTGCCAAAGGGGGATTTGAAACCCCCGATGCCGACTGGCAGCGGCTCTGGAACATTAATCTCATGGCCCATGTCTATCTCTCCAGGGCCACGATTCCTGGAATGGTGGCACAGGGGGGTGGGGCCTTTGTGGTCACCGCTTCGGCGGCAGGACTACTGACCGAAATTGGATCAGCCGCATATTCGGTCACCAAACATGGAGCGGTGGCGTTTGCCGAGTGGCTATCCGTGCATTACCGGAATCAGGGAATCAAGGTCGCCTGCCTGTGTCCGGCAGGAGTCGCGACCGATTTTCTGGACATGGAGGACCCGATCCACCAGTTTCTGCACCTCAGTTCTGTCACGCCGGAATACGTTGCCGAATGCGTGATTGAGGCCTTGCACAACGAAAAATTCCTGGTCCTGCCGCAGCCAGAGGTGGCCGAGTTTTTCCAGTTTAAGACGCAGCACTACGACCGCTGGCTACAAAACTTTGCCCACGTGCATACGCGACTGCAAAAGCGCAGGGAACGTGCCGCGACCAAAGCGGCTACTGTCCCAAAGCAAGCCGATTGAATCGATCAGCCGACGTAGCGATGAGCGTCACCGTCCAGTGCGGATGTTCAGTAAGGATGTTGGGGACCCGAAAACGAATCCCTGGGAATCTGGCGGATTCGGTGCTTCGTCTTCCGTCGTAGTAAAGCTGCGACCAGCGGCCGGGGTAATCTCACCGTCGTCGCGATCCCAGACCGCCGAAAAACAGGTTCAACCACAAACCCAGTGCGCGAGGTACAAATCGTTGACGCCGCAGGAAACAGGATAAGCAGCAAAGAGGACGACTTCGGTCCCTGATCCGTAGCCTTTGACGGCCATGACGATCGGACTGCTCGGTCTCGACTGGCTTCGTAATCCCCTGCTCACATCAGCGTTCAGGCAAAACCCCTGAATACGGCATTCGATTTGTGAATCACAGACTGTTCGAAAAATGCGAAGATTGTGAACCACGAATAAAACGAATTGCACGAATAGGAAGCGCAGATAGGAAGAGCAGAAAATTCAAGATTCTGACAACTGAAAACTGACAACTGACAACTCGCCCTAGGTTTGTCATTGAACCAAAAAACAAACGCTTTCAGGTCGGTCTTGCCGAAAACCGGCGAATTCCGGTAGAAATTGCCGATGGTTCTACTCGCCGGCGGGAGTTCGTGCGAGCTTTGATGCGCTTTCAACGGCAGGGACGCCATGTTTGCAGGCAATTTGCTTCAGTTTGGGTTTTCAGGACGCTCGCTGGCCTCCATGTTCCCGGCCGCCAGACTTGGTCGGTTTGTGCTCGGAGGGACGCTGGGTGTCATCACCGCCTCGATGTGGCAGCAGTTCAGTCTGACATTCGGTCTTGATCCGATCCTACTGATCGCCGTCGGCC
The DNA here is from genome assembly GCA_945869955.1 of Schlesneria paludicola DSM 18645. Lineage (GTDB taxonomy): Bacteria > Planctomycetota > Planctomycetia > Planctomycetales > Planctomycetaceae > Schlesneria > Schlesneria paludicola_B. The sequence goes on along the minus strand of CAMBQP010000071.1, from coordinate 515 downwards.
TGGTCCTCGCCGCAGCACTCGGACTTGGCCAGCGATGGTCTTCCCGGATGGTTCGCGGTTCGGCAACCGGGACGCTGGTCGGGTTGCTCGGATTACTCGGCGCCTGGTCGCTGATCCATCCGTTCTGGGTCAATACTCTGGCCACTTCGCTGAGTCGCGTACCCCTCTCCTGGTTCGAGAGTCCCGTTATCCATCCGCTAGTGTCGCCGTTGGTCGCAGGCATGGTCTGGCTGCTGCCGGGCCTGTTGTCGGGAGCCATCATGGCTCTCGGCATGGTCGATGCCTCGCACACCCGCCGCAGCTCCGCTGCCCTGATGTTCGGGATCGCCTGTGGGTTGGTGGTCAATGCGGTGGTACTGGCACCGTGGGTTGGTCTGCAAGTCGCCTCGCTGGCCGCAACAGGCTTTGTCTGTGCGCTGGGGCTGGGGCGGTATTGGTTGAGGTTAACTCAAGGTGAACGAGAGGTCGTTGATCTGTCCCGCGACAATCTCGCGTCAAATCCGGCTGAAGAATTG
>CAMBQP010000070.1 GCA_945869955.1 Schlesneria paludicola DSM 18645 | reverse complement strand
AATCATCCGAACCTGAAAATGATGTACGACACCTTTCACGCCAATATCGAGGAAAAAAACCTGGCGTCAGCGATGCGTAGTTGTTGGGATCAGGTGGTGCATGTCCATATTTCCGAAAACGATCGTTCAACACCCGGTGCAGGCCATGTTGATTGGAAGACCACGTTCCAACTGCTGAAAGAGCTGAAATATGACGGATGGCTGACGGTCGAAGCGTTCGGGTTGGCGCTGCCAGCACTCGCCGCCGCGACCAAAGTCTGGCGAAGAACGTTTTTTAGCGAAGACAAACTGGCTCAACAATCGCTCGCGTTCATGAAAAAAATGATGGCAAGTTGAGGCCCTTCGTCATTGTGACAGGGACATTCCGTGATTCCCGTTCCCACGATCATCTCGAAGGTTTGATGGGAACGGGGCCGGCTACCCCTTGCGGTGTACTTCGACAAAGTGGATCTGGTTCAAGTGGCTCTGGTTTCAGCGAATTATTTCCGATCAACACTGCCGTTATGGCAGGTGGTGTCGGCGAGTGGCGATCGTGATTTAACGGATTTCCCGCAGAAACTCGTCAAAAACGGAACGGCGCGCCAGTTGCTTTTCAACACAGTTGTCAATGAATTGGCTGCCCGGATTGGCGTCTCGATCGATGGATTCGACCGAGCGAATCATTCTTGCGTTAGGTGTCGCCAACGGATCGCAACGTTTTTCGTGTGAGATTTTTGTCTTCGCTGCGTTGGTTTCTCGTTCCACACTTGGGGCCAACTGAGCGAGCACACGGTGATTTTGGCCGTGATATGAGCGTTTATTTTTTATCTTGTTGGAATTGGGAGTCTTAATATCGTGTCTCAGCCCCAGGAATTCACGTTTCAGACCGAGATCAAGCAGTTACTGCATATTCTGTCGCACTCGCTCTACCAGAATCGCGAAATTGCCTTACGAGAATTGATCTCGAACGCCTCGGACTCGTTAAACAAGCTTCGGCATATTCAGTTGAGTGACGCCGAGTACCGGGATGATGTTCCGCTGGAAATCACGTTGGCTCCTGACAAAGAGGCCAATTTGCTGGTGATTCACGACAGTGGCGTAGGCTTGACCCATGATGAACTCGTACAAAACCTGGGGACAATTGCCCATAGCGGTTCGAAAGAATTTTTGCGGAATCTCGCAGCCAAGTCCGAGCAAAGCGAGGCGACCCCGTCTGCGGACTTGTCCTTGATCGGCCAGTTCGGTGTCGGGTTTTATGCGGCCTTCATGCTTGCGGACCGGGTGGAAGTGGTCACTCGCAGTTTTCGGGAACAGACGGGTTGGCGATGGGAATCAGACGGTTCCGGTCGCTTCACAATCTCGCCCGTTGAAGGCGATGTGCCGCGAGGGGCACAGATACGGCTTCATCTGAAGAAAGAGATGGAAGAGTTTACGGATCCAATGCGTCTGAAGTTTATTGTGCGCAAGTATTCGACATTCGTTCCCCATCCGATCAAGCTGGAAGCGGAAACGCTAAATGAGCAAAAGCCGATTTGGGTCGAGCCGAAGAGTCAGGTCACTGAAGAGCAACATGCAGGGTTTTATCAATGGCTGACGCATCACACCGATGAGTCCCCCCTTTGGCATTTGCATTTGTCCAGCGATTCCCCGATTCAGTTTCATTCGATCCTGTACTGTCCCCCTTCGAACTTTGAACTGATGGGGTTCGGTCAGGTGGAACACGGGATCAACCTGTGTGCGAAGCGCATTCTGGTCCAGGATGACTGTCGCGACCTGCTTCCCGAATATTTGCGATTTCTCTATGGAGTCGTCGATTCGGCGGATTTGCCCCTGAATGTTTCGCGGGAAACTTTGCAGGACCACAAACTGCTGCCCAAATTGAAAAAAGTTCTGGTCAAAAAAGTGCTGGACCACTTGGCAACCGTGGCCGACGAACAGCCCGAGTCATTCCAAACGTTTTATCAGCAATTCGGTCCGATCCTGCGGACGGGGATTGGGCAAGACTTTGAAAACCGTGAAAGAATTGCCAAGCTGCTGCGGTTTCACTCGACGCAAACGGCAGCGCAAGCCGCGCTGCTCGTCGGAAAATCGACGGATCAGCCGATCGTTCCGACCGTGTCGCTGGATGGCTATTTGCAGCGAGCCGTCGAGGGGCAGACTCAGGTTTACTATCTGAGCGGTCCCGACCTGGATGCGTTGTCCCGGCATCCCCTGTTGGAGGCGTTCCGTAAGCGGAACCTCGAAGTGCTGTTCCTTGATGATCCGATTGACGAATTTGCCCTGACTCAGTTACATCGCTATGACGGAAAAGATTTGATTTCGATCGATTCGGCAGAAGTCACCTTTCCCGACTCGACCAACCCGGCTGAAGAGGAAAGCACCAAAGCAAAGCCGAATCACTTCACCAGGATTTTGGAATTGTTCCGCGGGGCTCTCGACGGAAAAGTGAGCGACATTCGCGAATCCTCCCGGTTAACAGACAGCCCCTGCTGCCTGATTAATCCTCAGGGAACAATGAGTAATCAGTTGCAAAAGGTCCTCAGTCACACGATGAAGGAATACGAAGCACCGAAGCGAATCATGGAAGTCAATCCGCACGCCGGACTGATCCAACGCCTGTGTGAACTGAGCAACAACTCGGATAACGACGAATTTATTCGCGATTGTGGTCAGCAGCTCTATGCAAACTCATTGATCCTGGACGGATTGATTCCCGAAGTGGAAGGAACCACCAGCCGAACGCTGCGGTTCATGGAGGAATTGGCCCGTGGTAAGTCTGTGATTATCACCTGATTCCTGTCGCGATCTCGCGATTCCTGCCGATGGCGGGAATCGCGGTATGATCCGCTTAATGCTCACGATCCGTGCGACCGATACCACAGAAAGACGTGTTTGATTCGATGTACCTGACAGACTTTGGTGCATCCGGACAATCGTCTTATTGATCACCTTGCACGGTTGAGAAGGTCGTGACATGAACAAGTGGTATCGTCCATTCAGCTTGATGTTAGTCGCCGCGATGGCGAGCGAATTATGCGGTTGTGCCCAGACCGGGGCTTGGCTGGCGAAGAGGACTTCGAAAATCGGCGGGGGCGACAAACTCGTTGATGCGAAGAAGGCGGATGCGAAAAACGCAGATTCGAAAAACGCAGATTCGAAAAAGAAGTCGAGCGATCGCGATTCCGCCAATCTCGCCGCAAATGATCTCGCTGAGGACAAACCAGACAACTCGAAAGTGGCAAAAGTCGATTCCAAGGGGAGTCTGAACGTGGCTGCTGCCGCCGCTGCCGATCAGGCCAAACTTGTCGCGGCCAAAGCGAGTGCAAAAACCGGCAAATCGACGAAACTGATCGAAGCGGTTGATGAAGGAATCGATACGTTTGCGAGCACCCCGGCTGCGGCGAAAAAAGCCAAATCAGCGGTCAACAAGAGTATTGAAGCGGTGAATAAGGGTGTTGAAGAGAAAGAAGACGCACTGGATGCGTTTCTCGCCAAAATTGAGACTCCCGCAGCATCCGTCAAAGGATTTGCCAAGGGGGCGGTACCGGAGAAGGGAGCTACTTCAAAACCCGCAGCCAACGACTTTGACTTTTTGAGCGAAGGGGTTGATCAGCTGAATGAAAAGGTGGTTCAGGTCAAGAAGGAGGTCTCTACACGGGTTAAGGGACTCGAAGACGAAGTCGCCGATTGGGCGGCAGAGGATCTCGCTGAAAATCTGAAAACCGTTTCCCCGGCAAGTGCCTCGAAAACGTCCTCCACCACGGACGAGGCCGCTTTCTCTGCGACGAAACCGACTGCCGCGGGGGACTTAGCGCAGGAACCCCGTTCAGAGGTTCCTGACTTTTCGCTCGAGGGGCTGAAGAAAACTGCCTTGAAAAAGGTGACGGAATCTGGCTTGTTGGCACTTTGTCCTCAAGCGGAAGGTGAGCTGCTCTCTTTGCTGAAAGGTATGGATTCTTCCAGCCCCGATTCCTTAAAGCGGGGGCTGTCTCAGATCGGCCAACTCGGTGCCAAGGGAGCTGCTGCCACACCACTCTTGCAAAGTTTCCTGAAGCATGAAGACGCATTCGTCAGGACGCATGCGGCATTAGCCATGGCAAGATTAAAGCTGACCTCGAATCAATCGGTTCACGTCGTGACGGATGCCTTAAAGTCGCCGGATGCCAACTTGCGATCGTTTGGTACCGCCGTGCTTTCCGAGATGGGACCACAATCGAACCAGGTTTTGACCTCGCTGTCAGAGAGTTTGAATGATAAGGATGGTCAAGTCCGTCTGCGTGCGGCTGAAGCCCTGATCCATCATGACGGCTTTGCTTACCCCGCATTGCAGTGTTTGTTGACCAGTTTGACCGACAAGAAAGAGAATACGCGATGGCTTGCCACCTATTCTCTTGCAGAACTGGCGCCGGAATCTCAGGAAGCGGTGCAGGGACTGTTGAAAGCGACGCAAGACCCGGCCGCGAAAGTGCGGATTGGTGCGGTCTATGCACTGGGTGAGATCGGACCTTTCGCCAAGAGCGCGAATCAAGATCTGCAAAAATTGCATGACACCACGACGGATGCAGAATTGAAAACGGCGATTGAAGCGACGCTGCTGAAAATCGTGAAATCGAACTGAGAAACGCCAAACTTCCGTTGTCAAGCTGTCTTTCTCTCGACCCGAATCCAAAACGAGCCCGCTTCCCGCCTCGGCTTTGACCTCTTGGGTTGATCTTTCTTGAATCCCGATTGTGTCTGGCAAGGCGAAAAAGGAAATCAACTTCATGATTCACGTTCTGGCAATGATCGAGACCACACCCGGGCATCGCGAGGACTTCCTCGCCGAGTTTCACCAAGTCACCATTCCTGTCCGGCAGGAAGCGGGATGTATTGAATACGGAGCGGCGGTGGATGCGGTGACCGACCTGCCTGCACAACAGAAGATCGGTGAAAATTTCGTTTTAATCATCGAGAAGTGGGCCAGCCTGGAACATCTCAAGGCACATCTGGTTGCCTCCCACATGACCGATTACCGGATTCGGATCAAACCGTTTGTTCAGTCGCTGCGATTGCAGGTGCTGGAACCGCAGGATTGATCGGACAGTTTTGTTTTCTGTGGTGGTTGGCAAGGCTTCCAAGCGTGAGTTGACATGCCCGGTAATGCTGTCTCTAATCATCAGCGGTGATGATGCAGTGGACTGCGTCCATGGGTTGCGTGCCACTGCGTTGTATTCATGAATCTCTGTAAACACGGTGAGGAGTACGTTCATGCGGAAGAGTTTGACTTGGATTGCGTTTTGTGCGGTCGTTTCGGCATTTGTTGCAGGGCCAGAAGCACATGCTCGCCCCGACTACCTGAAGGCATTCAATGCGGCATACCCCGCGCTGAAGGCCGAAGCAGAAGCCGCGAAATGCGGAATCTGTCACCCGGAAGAAAAGAAGGCCGTTCGCAATGATTACGGCAAGGTCTACGGTACCGCTCTGGGCGAAAAGAACGTTAAGTTCGCAGACAACGAAAAGAAACTCACCGAAGCCCTGAAAAAGGCGGAAGCCGAAAAAAGTGGAACCGAAGGAAAGACATTTGGCGACCTGATCAAGGACGGAAAACTTCCTGGTAAGAAATAATCGCCCTCAATCAGGTTGATTCCTCTCGATGCTGAGACATGAATCGACAACCTCGTTCTGAAAGGGACTGGGGTTTGAAGTCGCATGATCGCGACGGCAGAGGTCGTCAGGAAGCCCAACTTTCATAGTTGGGCTTCTTTTTTGCTCCGTGGGCCCATTCTCTTGATCACAACCGGTGCTCGCATCATGTTCGCAACAAAAATCCGCACCGATGTTGCCTCGCCAGCTGGGACCGGCTCGTCAGCAATAGACCAGTCCTCCTCGAAGCCCCCGCTGAAAAAAGCACGCTCGTGGTGGCGATTCCTCGGGGATCTGGTTTTCTACTTTGCTGTCTACCTGATGCTTTTGGGAATCTCGATCGGCCCTTTTTTCTGGACCTGGTTCGGGGCGATGTATGCCGATGGACCCAAGTGGGTTGCCCGACTTTATCTTCCGCTGCTGATGCTTTGCGAAATCTGTCCCCCATTACGCTGGGTTATCAACGAATGGGTGAACTGGTGGATCCTCTGAGCGTCTCTCGCTTCGAGCGTCCGTCACCGTCTTGACCAACACCGTTCTCGCCCTCGAGTCGTCGACTTCAGAGCCGGGCCGTCTTCTGGCCTGCCCAACTCAATTCACAGAATTGTGCAGAGAACAGCCAACAGGGAATTGTTCATTCTCGCTGGCGGTCTATACTCTTGGTGACGCACTGATTCTGACGTTCATCCGGAACGCACCGCTTCGGACCAACGCAGTTTATTCACCTGTATTTGTCTCTTCGCAACGAGTATTCCATGTCGAATTCCAACCGACCCACCAATCTCCAGGAACTGCGACAAAGTGGCTGGGTCACCAAGTCGGTCAAACAAGAACTGCGAGACAATTTTTTGACCGCCCTTGCTGCGGCAGAATCGCTTTTTCCCGGAATTGTGGGATATGAAAATACGGTCATCCCTGAAATCAATATCGCACTGATCGCCGGACATGACATGTTGTTTCTGGGCGAGAAAGGGCAAGGGAAGAGTCGCCTGATGCGAACACTCGCGCGGTTCCTGGACGAAGCGATTCCTTATATCGCCCACCCGGATTCTCCCTTACATGATGATCCCTATCATCCGATCACGCGGGTCTGCAAGGATTTTGTTGCCAACACGCCTGCTGCGGAAGTTCCGATTGGCTGGTGGCGACGTGAGGACCGGTACGTAGAACGCCTGGCACCGGGGACCAAGTTCGCCGATATCATCGGTGAAATCGATCCCGCCAAGTTAGCGGGTGGGACAAGTATGTCTGCGGAGGAAGCCCTGCATTTCGGGTTGATTCCGCGGATGCATCGCGGGATTTTTGCCATGAATGAGCTCCCCGAACTGGACGAACTGGTTCAGGTCGGGATGTTTAATATTTTGGAAGAACGAGATGTACAGATCCGGGGTTTTCCGGTCAAATTTGATATTGATGTGCTGATCCTGTTCTCGGCGAACCCTGCGACCTACAACCGCAGTGGTAAGGTGATTCCCCAGCTCAAAGATCGGATTGGATCCGTAATCCATACCCACTATCCCGAAGACCGGGATCTGGGGATTGAGATCATGGAGCAAGAGACGGGAATCGACTTGGGGGCACCCTATCCGGTGATCGTACCGCGATTCATGAAAGAGATCATCGAAGAGCTCAGCGTGGCGGCCAGGAAATCCAAATACATTGACCATCAATCTGGTGTCAGTGCCCGATTCAGTATTGCCAACTACGGCACGATGATCGCGAGTGCGCGGCAGCGTGGGGCTCGGTTAGGTGAACAACCTGCGGTACCGAGAATCAGTGATCTCGGACACCTGTATTCTTCCTCGCTGGGCAAGCTGGAACTGGATCTGATGGGAAGCCATCAGATGAGCGAGCGACAGATTCTGGATTCGCTGGTTGCAGACGCCATTCGTACCGTATTTGAAGAGTATGTCGATAAACATGGGATGGAGGACATCACCGAGATCTTCAGCAAAGGGGTCAAGATTGAAGTGGGGGACATGCTTCCCTCGTCGCAATACGTGGATCGCCTGAAACGGGTCCCCCCTGCTTGGGAAAAAGCGTTCGAGGTGAATGCCTCCAGTGATCCTGCGGTGCGAGCTTCGTGCGTCGAATTCGTCTTGGCAGGCTTATATGCCACAGAAAAAATCTCACGCAGTCAGTCCCGTGGCAGTATCCGCTACGAACTCTGATCCGTCTGCTTGAATGCATGGATGGCTTGACCTACCCATCGGGTTGATCCATCGGCTTGACCCATCGGTTTGTCTGGTCCGGACCAGTCAGACCGATAGACCAACAAGGAAATTCGGAAATGAGCAGAACGAATCTTGGCGGTGTGATTCATACCTATCAGCGGTATGATCCCACAAACATTCCCGGTCCGTCCTTACCACCTCCCGACTTGGTATCTCCGGCGTTCGAACATATGCTCGAATTCGGCAATACACGCGGACTGACTGACGAAGAACTTGCACGCGCCATCAAACTGGACATTCGACAAATCGCAGGACTGGGCCCCAGTCTCGACTCGTTACGCCGCATGCTGCTCGAACGCAAAGCCAAAATCCTGGCGACGTGGGAAATGAAAAAGGTCCAAGAGGAAGCGAAACGATCTTTCACCAAGCTTGCTCATAACACGCATCCCCCTGACGACTTAAAATCGGCGTTTCAGCAGGCGGTCAACGACGAGCAAATTCGTGATCTGGAAAAGCTGTGGTATCGATCGGGAAACGACAATTCCCGATTTGCCCGGCAGATCGTGCAACTGGTCGACCGTCTTGGCGACAAATATCAGATCGATGAGCTCGCCTCGAAATACCACTTTACCGGCCGTAAACCCCTCACGATCACCGATGCTCTCGTCGTGAAAGAAGAGTTGGAAACGATTGATCGGCTGCTGAAACAACTCGACGAGGCCGAAAAAACCGCACAAATCGCGGTAATTGATTTGTCGGAAATGAGCCAGTTTGCTGACGCCGAGCAGATGGAAGGTCTGAACGAATTGCAGCGGCAAGTCGAGGAAATGGTGCGGCAACTGGCGGCACAGCAAGGTCTGGAAAAAACAAAACAGGGATATCAGCTTAACCCCCAGGCCTACCGCATCTTCCAAGGAAAACTACTGGAGCAGATTTTCAGTCAACTGCAGGCTTCCCGGACCGGTCGTCATCAGGGGCCGATCCAGGGGGAAGGGGCGGTTGAGATGCCTGTTACCAAAGACTATGAATTTGGTGACTCGGTCGCGCAAATGGATATCCCGCAATCCTTGATCAATGCGATGATTCGTGATCCGTCGCGACCACTCCGAATGCGATCGGAAGATATTGTCATTCACCGGACTCGCAACAACCCCAAGTGCGCCACGGCGGTTTTGATGGACATGAGTGGTTCGATGCGACAGGGGGGACAATACATCAACGTCAAACGAATGGCACTCGCGCTGGATGGGCTGATCCGCCGCGAATATCCTGGCGACTTTCTGCAGTTCATCGAGATGGCCAGCTTTGCCAAACCGCGGCACTTTAGTGAAATCGCCACGTTATTACCCAAGCCAGTGACGATATTTGATCCGGTCGTCCGGTTGCGGGCAGATATGAGCCGCGATGACATCAGCGAATCCGATATTCCTCCCCACTTCACGAATATCCAGCATGCGATGCAACTGGGTCGACAGTTTCTTTCCACACGCGACACACCCAACCAGCAACTGATTTTGATTACCGATGGGTTGCCGACCGCTCACTTTGAAGGCCCGAACCTTTATCTGCTGTATCCTTCGGACCCCACCACGGAGGTTGCTACCATGCGTGAAGCGATGCTTTGCCAGCGGGAAGGGATCGTCATTAACATTTTTCTGTTGCCAAGCTGGTCACAGTCGCGCGAAGACATTCGTTTTGCTCATCGGCTGGCAGAATCAACGAAAGGACGAGTCTTCTTCACCGCAGGACGAGACCTCGACCGGTTCGTTGTTTGGGACTATGTCAATCGGCGTAAGTCGATTATCGGTTAGTCGGCAAGCCTCCGGTTTTCATCAATAAACGGTATTACCGCTGGGAAGTTCAGGTCTGAATCGCAGGTCGGTCTCAAAGCGAATACGGTCTTGTTCGCTTCGTGTTCGTCTACCGGATCGCTCAAGGTCTCATCCGCTTATTCTTTTCGTGTCTCTGAGTTAAAGCTCGCCACCGGCAGTGCAGGCGAAGTAGAACGTTCCACCAAAAATACGGCAGGATTCTCATTCGGATTGACACCCTTGGGACGAGGCATCGCCCAGGGTCGAACCGTCACCCCAATCGATTGCATTTTCGCAATCGCGATCTGCTGCCAGGAAGTTAAATAAGCGGATTCGCTCCAACCATATTGAGGATCGGGCGCACCCGAGAGAATCAAAGGGGACTTGCCAGGAGGGAGCAGTTTGAATGGCCCCACCCACCAGACCCTTCCCCCTGCCTGAAGCGTGGCATCAATCTTCTGCAGTTCCTGCTGAATTCCCTGCGGTGAGGGCCAAGGCATCACTTTTTCTTTTTGCTGCTCATAGGCCAAGTGATGGTCGATATGGTCAACATTGGGTAAATTTGTCCACTCGGCAGCTCCCTGATAGTACCGACCAAATGTGATTCCGACATACCAAGGTGAGACGATGACCAGATCGCCGAGCCTGACATTTTGGCTTAAATCACGTGCAATCAGATCGGTCGTTGTGAGCCGGAATTGGAGTTGAGGAACGACCTCGATTGCAATCAAGAGAGCTCCCATCGTTGCCACACGCATCGTCAGTCGTTGCCGCTCAGGCTGTTGTTGGGACCATAATCTCATCCCCAGTTCCGTGGTAATCGCCAGCAATGCCATCCACGGCAGGTGATACCAGTTCGCCGTCTGGACCCCAAGAAAACGCATATAAAACCAGAATCCTGCTGTCCCCACCCAAAAGAAGACCGGCAGGAAAACCACTAAGTCCTGATTTGGAGTGGATGCGGTCACTTGATCCCGTTTGGCGAGAAACAATTGACGCAATAATTCCGAGAAGCCCAACAATCCGACCGCCACTCCAAGCCAGCCTCGAACCAAGCCCCCCCACTTGTAGGTTTGAATAAAGACCCGCAGCGGAAGAAGACGAGGGACAGGGTCATGCACGAGGTTCACCACACGAGTCAGTCTCGGGGCAACGTAGATTGCATAAGGGACCATACTCATCGCAGCAAGAATTCCGACCAGCATCATGCCAACGCAGAGCGAAAATCGTCCCTGGCGGAGTGCCACCACTCCGCACGCGATCAAGGTGGCTGCGAGGAGAAAACAATTCGTGAAAGAAGACTGAACCGCCATCAAAGAAATCACGACGAGGCCACACCATTGCCAGCCGGAAGGCTGTTGCAGGGTTCGCCAGGCGGTACCCACGAGGAGGAAAAAGGTGATAATCCCCAATCCGTACCCACGCACTTCACCACCAAAAATCATTAAGCTGGGATCGAGGCCGAACAAGACGAGCACCCACCAGGGAAATGAGATTCCGAATTGCCGCATCGACCACCAGATGGCAGGGATTGTGGTCAGTCCGATCACCAACCCCAGACTCCGCACTGCCGCATCGGAACTCCCAAACAGAAACACCCAAGTCCTGAGTAACGATTGCCAGCACATGGGAATGGAATCGTTGGTCAGGACAAAAAACAAATCGTCGATCGGCAAGGTTGCCATGTTGACGCTATGGACTTCGTCTCGCCAAAGTCCCCCAGCTGAAAAGTAGGCCACGAGGCGAAGTGCAACGAGTGACAGCACGACAATAAGCTGCGGCGCGATGCGTTGAATGCATTGAAATTGTGAAAACGGTTCTGAGCGCACGGCGGCACATTCGGCCATGACAAGATCTTTCGAATGATGAGATTACCGAGACTTATATCAGTAGAGACCCTTTTGTTAATACAAATCGGTGTTGGTACTGAATAGACAATTCTTGCATTCACGACAAGCTCAATAATGATCCGCGCTGCGATCCGACACGAAATGGTTTTTTTCGTATTTTTTCGAAACTCCGCTTGACACAATTCCGGGTTTCGCGGAAACATGTCGTACTCCCGATCCTCGCCCAAAGTCGCCCAGAAAACTTTCTCTTCTCCTCTGTCGACCGACAGTGGCTTGGCGACTGCCGGCATCGTCATTTCAAAATAACAAATTACAAATCGACCAATTTTCAACGGCCCCCAAAAACAAAAACACCATAAAACCGTTCCCCATCTGGAACGCTTGATGGTACTTTTAGGCGAATGCCGGCTATGACTCAATTCTCCTCTTCGTCACACATCCGGCTGATGCAGCCGACCGAGAACATTGTCCAGATCTCTGTCGTCATTCCCGTGTATCGCGGCGCACGGTTTCTTCCTGAACTGGTCAAAGCCTTAGCTCAGGTCCGCGAGGAATGGCAGGCGGAATCGGTCCCTTTTGCCTTATGCGAAGCCGTTTTTGTTGATGATGCGTCGGTCGATGAATCATACGACATCTTGATGGAGTTACAGAAACAGCATCGTTGGGTCCGCGTACTGCAGCTTTCCCGAAACTTTGGTCAGCATCCGGCCACCGTCGCGGGGATTCTTCATACCAGTGGCGATTGGGTCTGCACGCTGGATGAAGACTTACAACATCCTCCGGAATGTATTCATCACTTACTGGAATATGCGATAGAGCATTCACTGGATGTGGCCTATGCAAAGCCGATGGATCCTGTGCATGAATCCTCTTATCGAGATCTTGGATCGAAATTATTCAAGTCACTGAATCGACGACTGACCGGAAATCCCCATGTCCGTCGATTCAACAGTTTTCGCATGATTCGAGGCAACGTGGCTCGCGCTGCGGCCGCCGTTTCGTCGGCAGAAACCTACTATGATATTGCACTTTGTTGGTTTACAAACCGGATCGGACGATTTCCACTCGTGCTGAAAGACCGACGATTTATCGAACAAAATCAAAGTGGGTATAACTTTTTTGGTTTGATGCGTCACGCGCGACGGATGCTGGTTTCGTCAAAGATTAATGGACCTGGCCTGAGTATGGCGATTGGGGTCTGCTCGATGCTGGGCTCAGTCCTGCTGGGTTTGATGATGTTGGGAGGCAAGCTTTTTTTTCCCGATCGAATTGCCATTCAGGGCTGGACGACCCTCTATTTCATCCTCATGTTTTTTGGTGGACTCAGTTCGGTCATGCTGGGGGTTTCTCTCGAATACATCCTGATTATCCTCATGAAAATCCAGGGCCAGCCGACCTATCTCGTGATTGATCGCAGCCTCGATCAGCCACTTAAGAACTGGCTTGCATCACGGAGAGTCGCATGATTCTCTTGACACCGCAGGGGGGTAATACCGGGCGCCACAGTCTCCCCGTGTTTTTGTTGTTTGGCGCGGGGACGGTGGGTGCTGCAATTCTCGCGGAAGTCCAGCAATTCGCACCGTTCGAATCGACGAATCTGCCACTCGATTGGAAACTCAGCACAACGTTTAGCGATCAGTTAACTGTCATCGAATCGAGGTTAGATGAATTGCTCGCCAGGTGGAAGCCCGACGGCGATCACCCTCATCGCTTAAACTTCATCTGGAGTGCCGGTGCGGCGGGTTTTGCTGCAACCGAGGAACAGGTCTCTCGCGAATTGATCCTCTATCGTAAAGTCCTGTCTTCGATTGAACGAATGACCGGTCGTTACCCGACAATCCCCGCAACGATGGTTTTAATGAGCTCTGCGGGAGGGCTTTTTGAAGGTCAGCGGGGGGTGACTGCCTATTCAAAACCGCAGCCAATTCGTCCGTATAGTCGACTGAAACTGCAACAAGAACAATTGCTGATGCAGAGTTCAGCCCGATTAACGAAGTTGATTTATCGACTGACTTCGGTATATGGGTATATTCGCAACCATCAGCGAAGAGGCCTGATTCCGACGCTTGTTGCCAATGGGCTCGCGCAGCGAGTCAGTCAAATCACAGGCTTTTCCATGACGATGCGAGATTATATCTGGATTGAGGATGTTGCGAAATATATTACACGTATTTTATTTGAAGATCCTCTGTTAGCAACCGATTCCGTGGCAACGCTGGCCTCGTGTAAGCCTTCATCCATTTTGGAAATTCAGCACGTAGTCGAGAAGACAATCTGCCGACCCCTCTATCTGCGCTATTCGCCCGAGGTCACTAATGGCGTGACAATGTCCTTCGATACAGATGTGTTGCCCTCACACTGGTCTCCCAGTGAGCTCGCCACCAATGTTCGTAAAATTGTGAACGATGTCTTCACCCATCATAACACATTTCTGGCTACGAAATGAATAAGAGTGACTTACCTGGAGATGCCAAACACGCGTTCGTGCAACAGAGAGCGACTCCGGCCGCTTCTCGAACGATTTCCATCGCCATGTGTACCTACAATGGTGACCGATTCCTTCGAGAGCAATCCGAATCGATTCTGAATCAAACTCGTTTACCCGACCATCTGATCGTCTGTGACGATGGATCCACTGACACGACGCGATCGCTACTCGAACAGTTTGCTCGCAAATCGCCGTTTCCTGTCGAGTTACGATTTAATTCTCGTAATCTGGGCGTCACTCGGAATTTCGAGCAAGCGTTGATGGCTTGCCGCAGCGATTTTATCGCACTCTGTGATCAGGATGATCTTTGGCATCCCCGGAAATTGGAGCGGCTTACCGAAGTGCTTGAAGCGAATCCCCAAGCGGGATTCGCCTGTTCAAACGCGGAACTCATCGATCACCGTGGTCGCACGTTACCCCGAACTTTGTGGGATGTGCAGAAAGTCAATCTCCCCTTTTTGCTCGAGCAGTCACCGGGGAATCGCTTCGACTATCTGGTACGCAGCAACTGCGTCACGGGGGCGACCATGATGCTCAGAAAAGAGATCCTTTGGAAGTACCTGGCACCAATTCCTGCCAGTTGGATCCACGATCACTGGCTCGTGCTTCTCTGTGAAGTCCTCAACGTAACCGGCTGCACGACTACTGAAGTCTTGACAAAATATCGGCTTCATTCCGGACAAACCATCGGGCTTAAATACCACAAGTGGTTTCCCAAACGTGCCAGCGTCGCGGAAAAAAAAGTACGGTTCGAACAGCGAGCCCAACGCTATGTCGATTTGCTTGAGCATTTACAGCAGCGAATTGTTCCCGAATTTCCTGAAGCTGCAATCTGGATCAATGCGGTGCAATGTGCCCAACAAAAACTTGACGAGCGGGTCCAGCAAGCCGAATGGCCTTGGTGGCGACGGGAGTGGTATCGTCGCTGGGATTCCCATCGACGAGTCGCGTAAATTCGATCGAGTCTCGGTGGGGTCTTTTTCCTCGGGCTGCTAAGATATGGGGACCAACCCCCAAACGCAGAGACGACGAGGCTTGCTGATGGTTCGCGATTTTTTGAATGAGAGTCTGTCACACGATCCAGTTCATGGCTACATCCCGTTTATCGCCCGCGCTGGCCTGCCTCAAGAGGAAGCGGCCGAGCAAGACGTGATTGACCATCCCTGGGTCCAGCGAATGAG
Organism: Schlesneria paludicola DSM 18645; assembly: GCA_945869955.1. Classification (GTDB taxonomy): domain Bacteria; phylum Planctomycetota; class Planctomycetia; order Planctomycetales; family Planctomycetaceae; genus Schlesneria; species Schlesneria paludicola_B. Next base: position 11,768 of record CAMBQP010000070.1, on the reverse strand, counting down.
GCACATTCACCAGCTTCAAACCGCCTGGTGGGTTTTTCCTTCCGCCGAACACATGCGATTTCAGCATATTCTCGGGGCGATGCATCTGGCGTCGGTCGCGATTGACCACTGGTACGATTCGCTCTGTGAAGCCTGTCGAAATGTTCCCTCGCGGGCTTACGTCGAAAGCTTGTTGCGAATGGCGGCTCTGTTACACGATGTGGGACATGGCCCCTTCGGGCACTTTTTTGATGACCACTACCTGGATCAGTTTGGCATCACGCACGAAGACATCGGCAGTGCCGTCATCGAGCAGGAACTGGCCGAGATCCTCAGACGCGTTCGTCGTAATCCCAACGGTCGACTTCAACCTTTGGAAGAATTGGATCCCCAGCAGATTGCCTGGTTGATTCGTCGACCCAAACCGGGTGCCGCTTCCGAAGAGGGACATCCCGATTGGTTACGAAAACTTCGTTCCCTGTTCAGTGGAATTTATACTGTCGATAACATGGATTTCGTCTTGCGCGACGCTTATATGTCCGGCTATAACACCAAAGCATTTGATTTGAATCGAATCCTGCACTATACGTTTTTTACCCCGGCAGGACTGACGATCCACGCACGGGGACTTCCCACGTTAATTAATTTTATCGAAACACGAGCCAATCTGTTTCGCTCGATCTATTTTCATCGCACGGTCCGCGCCATCGATCTGGCACTCGAAGACCTGTTTGCGGAAACGATGCAACGTCTGTTCCAGGGAAATCCGCTCGAGAAACTCGACGACTACCGAAAATTGACCGAATCCACGTTCATGGTCGATGTGCAGCGCTGGGCTGACAGTCATGACCCCTCACTGCGCGAACTCGGTGATCGCTGGCAAAAAGTGATTCGTCGCGAAGTCCATTGGAAAATGGCCTGCGAAAGAACCCTCAACTTTCACTCGGGCAGTGCCGAGCGAACCTCGATCTTCTCCGAACCCGATCTCGTGTTACGCCGCGTGCGAGAACGTCTCCCGCGCGAGTTGAAATCACTCGAGCTTAAGATTGATGTCGCCAAACACTATCACCGACCAAGCAGCCGACTCCCCGCCAGCGGTCAAAATTTTCTGCTGGATCCGGCGGTGGGGACCCCACAAGAGCTGTCTGACGATGATTTATTTCGAGCACTTCCGATCAGCTTTTGCGTATTCCGGATCTATTCCCAAGATCATCAGTATGATCAGGTCCTCAATTCCGCCCTGAATGCCGTCCTGGGTGAAGCGAGCGACGCTAAGACCAACATGTGATCGGGCGATCAGGCCTGCAACGAAATCAGCGACCGAGCCGCCACGGATTGGAATGAATGCGGCGCTAATAGGGGGCTTTCAGCAAGAACCCCCGCCCGTGGCTCACTTCGCCCCGAAACAATAGACTTTGCCGTCCCGACTTTCGCTCCCAATCACCAGTACCCCTTCGCCGACAGCGGGAGCGGCCGAAATCGGCTTTCCTGCATTGAATTTCCAGCGTTCCTTGCCATCCGTCAGCCCCAGTTCATAAAGATTGCCATCATGGCAACCAATAAAAACTCGATTCCCCACGATGACGGGCGAACTGTCCACTTTGGCTCGGGTGGGAAACGTCCAACTTTTCTTTCCCGTTTGCCGCTCAATACCATGCACAGACTTGTCCCGCCCTCCTACCACCACCAGTTCACTCGTCACCGCTGCCGATGAATGGAAGGGAAAATCTCCATTCCCCCCCTGGTATCGCCAAACAACGGACTGCTTTCGCCAGTCAACAGCGACGACCTCGCTGCCGTAAGTGCCGACGTAAAGAATGTCACCCACGATTGCGGGTGAGGCAATCAGGTAGGTTTCCAGCTTGAGCTCGGCTCGTTGCTTTCCCGTCTTGACCTCAATCGTACGTAAGTGTTCATCACAGCCCGCAATAAACGTCACACCGTCAATCACTGCCGGAGCACAGTGAACATATCCTTGCGTCTCAAACTTCCAGGCCAGTGTCCCGTCCTGATTCAAACAGTAGAGATGATTGTCGTACGAGCCAAACAGGATCAGCCCCTCGGTCACCGCAGCAGAACTATAGATTTCTCCTCGAGTCACAAACGTCCACAACCGCTTCCCAGTGCTGCGATCAATTGCATGAAAGACTCCCTCTTCATCACCGAGATAGATCGCATCCGATGTCACGGTCGGCGAGGATTTAAATCCGGGTGCAAAGGAATTGGCCGCAACCTGATCGACCGATTTGTAGACCCAGACTTTTTCTCCGCTTAAACGTTTTAAGCAAGTTAATTCACCCGAGAGGCAAGGAACGTAGACGAAATCGCCAACAATCGCTGCCGTCGCCAGAATCTGATCCCCCAATGCCACTTCCCAAAGCTTTTCCAGCGGATCCGGTAGCGCAGACGAGGCGACGCCAGTCTGAGTCAGGTCATGCCGAAACGATGGCCAGCTGCTTTTTCCGGGTGTTCCAAGTTCTGCGGCCTGCAATGCCGAAATCATCAATCCCAGAACGAACGAATAGGTTGCCGCGACTCGAAATGCGGACCAAGGTGACGCTGGCCAAGGTAATGTGAGCCAGGTTAACGCGGGATCGCCCCGTCGAGTTGCCCCGACGCAATCCCGCTTCGATCCCTGATTGACGCCACCAACATTTCGACGGCTGATTGCAAACATGAATATCGGATCCCCAGAGAGAAGGCCACTCGGCCATGACAAGGACTCGGAATCAGGAATCGAAGGCTGACTGATACAATTTCAGCAAGCTCATCGCATCGACAGGCCGTGGATTGAATGTCCCCGTCCATTGGTGCGAGGCTTCTTCGGCCAAGGTGGGAAGCAACTGAGCATCCACGCGGCAGGCTCGCAGCGAGGTCGGTAACTCGGCCGCGAACACCAATCGTTGAATCAAATCCGCAATCAGATTCCCCGCACCCGGATCGTTAGCGGCACATAACCCCAGATCGGCAGCAAGCCTGCCATACAAAGCAGGAACCGCCGAGGCATTAAACCGGATCACGTGAGGCAACATCACTCCAATCGCGCAGCCATGAGTCACTCCAAAATGTGCCGTCAGCGGGTTGGCGAGGGCGTGCGTGGCACCCAGCATCGAATTTTCGATTGCGGCCCCGGCCAGATGGGCTCCCAAGAGCATTCGCCCCCGTGCTGCGACCCGCTTGATCATCGCGGATCGCTCAACCAAAACATCGGGTCCCGCGTGATCAGGGCCAGTACGACTGGATGCCGTTCCCGAGGAGGGGAGATCGAGGTTTGCCGCCGTGACGACCGGAAACGCTTCGACAAGCAATCTCCAGGCTCGGCGAGAAAACAGTTGTGAGATTGCGTTTCGTTTGGTGGTGACAAAACTTTCAATTGCGTGACTGATCGCATCGATTCCGGTGGTGGCAGTCACCCCTGCCGGCATACTCAAGGTCAAATCGGGGTCCAGAATCGCAACACGACAGGCGGCCTTTTTATCACCACACGCCATTTTCATGTGCGTCTTCGCATCCGCAATCAGCGCAAACGACTGGGCTTCGCTCCCCGTCCCCGCAGTGGTTGGAATGGCAATCAACGGAAGCATCGGTTTAGTGGCTTTCCCCACCCCCCAATAGTCCCGCATCTCACCCCCGTTGGTCAAAAGGAAATTAATCCCCCTCGCACAATCCATCGCACTGCCGCCACCAATCGCGACAATCAAATTCACCTCTTGTTTTTTGGCGATCGCCAGACCGCGATCGACATCCTCGGTGGTCGGGTTTGGCTGCACGTCATCGAAAGGACTCACGTCTAATCCGGCGTCGTGTAGAAATTGAATTCCCTTCGCAGCATGTCCCGCGCGCTCGATGCCGGGGTCGGTCACGAATAGGACCCGCGATCCGCCGAGTTCTTTGGCGAACTCGCCGAGACGGGCCATGGCTCCGGATCCGAAAACAACACGTGTTCTTGGGTCGAAGTCAAACGAGGGCAACGGATCAAATTCGGCAGCAGAATCCACGGCGGGACTTTCAGCGGCAGGAGTAAAAACCTCTCATCAGTCGAGACGAGTAAGAGTAACTCGAATGCCGCGATCACTCAACAAACAGCGGCAATTCCACGTCGGTTCATTTCCAGAACTCTTGACAAATTGTCAGTGTTGAATCCATGGATTGTGAGGGGTGAATCCCTGTTTCAGAGTTCGGATTGCATCAACCTGTCAGACATACAGATCATCACCCGACATCGACAAAAACAAGAAAAGCCCGGCATGAGATCACGCCAGGCTTTTCCCGTTCAATTCCACATTTTCAATCAGCCGGTGTACCCCATCAAACAATCAGAGGTAGGCTCTCTAGAGCTCACGACTGCTGCTTTGAAAAGGCTTCGACAGATTGATTTGCGATGATTACTTCCGATGGCGAATCTTGCTCCGCATCTTCCGCTTTTTTCGGCCGAGTTTTCGTCGCCCTTTTCCAGTCTTTTTGACGCCCATTCGCCGTAATCTCCCGTCGCATTCGCGATTCAAATCTTGTAAAGCAACTCCAGAACCGATCACCATAGCAGGCGGAACGATTCCATTCAAGGATGAATTCATTCTCGTTCAACCGAACGATCGCCATGCATGGCCAGAATTCACGTCTCATCGACTTGAAAACCATCCAACTTGGAAGGCAGACCTCGCAGTCACAGGGGCCCGTCCACATTCTATTTCCTCGTCCTGGACCATCGCTTTGCAGGAATCGCGCTTGTGTTCATCACGGGATTCCGCTCAACTATTCTCCAACCGTTTATTTTGAGCGGGACGTTGGCGAAAATTTGAGCTCTGTGGTCATGAGTAGGGCGGCAGTTTTACGACAGTTTTTTGATTGATGGCAAAAAATCAGCCTCTGGAGATCCAGCGATGTTTCCTATGGATAGTTTCTCTCCTATGGATGGCTTCTCCGATATGCGACGTTTTCGCGCGGCGATGGATTCGGTAGCCATTGTGCGTGGCGTGAAATATTCTCTGTTCACCTTCGGCGAAACCGACCTCCCCTACTTTCTGATCCTGTCCGGCCCTAAAGAAGACCAGGCCGTCAGTATCCGGCGAGGCAACGTGAAAATTTCACGTCCAATCATTATTACCCCGCAAAATATGCAACCAGAATTTGAAGATTTTTTCGACGATGACGAGGACGAAGATCTCGCACAGTTCATTCTGGCTCGATCGGCATCCTTCTCAAACCTGAAACTGAAAAACACCACCGGAACCAAACAGGTCGTCAGTGACAGCGTCGAAGAATCGATTGCCAAACTGAATCAGCAATTGGATAAAGAGGACGAGGATCGCGTCGCGATTCTCACCGCCCCCGTCGCGCTGGCCCCCTTCGCGATTTTACGATATGCCACCGAACGAATTCTGCAAAGCGTCCCGGACAATCTGCAGCAACTACGGGAAAAAGGGTTCATCCACTGATTCCCAGTGAAGCTCGATCCCGATGCCATCTCATGAATCAACGTCTGGCAGTCGTGGTCAGCACCAGCGAATGTCAAGGATTCGTTAGCACTTGGCTAACGAATCCTTGTTCTGTTTTCATGTGGTTCGTTGAGTGGAACAGTGTCAGGTGTGTGGCGTGAGCTATTTCCAGAGGGCCGAGAGCAATCCGGCAATCCCAGGATAAACGGGAGACTCTTCAGCACGGCCCCAAACGGTGCGCAACAGATCTGCCGAAACCCAGACTCCCGCAATCAGCATGCACAACGACGATAGTAACAGCGAGAAAAATCCCGCGCTCCATTCGACCTCTTGTGCCAACGGCAGCTTTTTGGCTCCGCCAAAACCGAGCTTGCTGGATCCTGACGAGAACGAGTCCTCTAGGTCATCGGCATCATCGTCAAAGGCCAAATCATCAAGCTCACTTTCCTCGCTCAGATCATCATCTGAAACTTCCAGCTCATCCAGCGGTTCTTCCGACACCTCATCGATCTCGAAAATACTCTCTTCGACAGATTTTTGCGGGCGCTTTTTCGAGACTGGCGGGGCATCGTCTTCATCGTCCTCAAACATGACGACGTTCTGATTCGAATCGCTCAACGATGTCATCTCGGAACTGTCACCGGAATCAAACAGATCCAGTTCAGCGGAACTGGCCGCCTCGTCACCCGATCTCAATAACGGTGCGGTGGCACCCAGATCGTCCTCATCCAAACTCGAAAAAGAGAACTGTTCGGTCACATCCTGATTCTTGCCCGCAGCAGCCGCCCCCCCCTTGGGTTTGGAACTGCTTGCCGACCGCTTCGTAACGCTGCTTTCGGCGAGTAAATCAAATGTTTGACTGCTGGCGAGTGGTCCCGATCCGCTGAGATCACGGCTGGTGATTCCACTATCCGCCAGTCGAATACCGCTCCCCAATCCTTCGAGTGAAATCCCACTGTCGGCGGGGCGATTCAACTGAATTCCACTGTCATCACTCAGGCGAATCCCACTATCGTTCCCTAACCGAATCCCACTATCTTGCGACAACGAGATCCCACTATCGTTTCCTAACCGGATCCCACTGTCCTGCGACAACGAGATTCCACTGTCGTTTCCTAACCGCACCCTACTGTCCTGTGACAAGGAAATCGACGAATCGGCCGTTTCGAGATGCAGCGTATGGTCGTTGCCAAGATCTTCGGGGATCGAAACCATCGCATCTGTTTTCGCGGGTTCGCCCGAGTTGAGGCTGCCGGTCGATTCTTTCAACACCAGCGTCACATCGCTATCACTGTGAGCTGGCTTTAATCCGGACTTCGGACCAATTAACTGAACATCGCTGTCGCTGTCCGAGGCAGGAAGTAGACGGACATCGCTATCGCTTGCGGCCAAACGAACATCACTGTCAGAATCTGCTTGAGTCGATTCGGACTTCGCCCTACCGCCCGACTTGGAACCCGAATGAGGAGTCTCGACGATTCGGACATCGCTGTCGGAATCGGTTTGCCCCTTTTTGCGAATCAGGGTCGCGTTCCGGCCAAAGTCATCGTCACCCACGTCGGAAAAATCGTCGATCAAATCCAAATCGGGATCTGAATCCGGCTGATGACGGCGATGGTATTCGTCAACGTCGTCGGCTTTGAACTTCCAGGTCCCCCGGTCGGCAAAGCCACGAACGTCTCCCTTTTCGCGCAAGCGAATCAATTCGTCCGTCTTGATCCCCAATTGAGCGGCGGCTTCTTCCAAACTCAGATATTTTTTGTTCGGGGCCATCATTCATACTCCGCTCAAGATCAAACCGATTTTCACGAGGATGTCGGCAGTTCTTGCCGACTCTCAACATTCTGACCAGCTTAACAGATGAAAAACCAGCCATTACCAGAAAAAAATGAAATTCCGAGGCAAAAATTCCCCATCAGATTCTACGCGGTGACCCTACGGGGAACAATTTCCAAAACGCTTTCCGGTTTCTGCTTTAGATCGGCGTTTTGGCAAACCTGACTTGGAAAACCTGACGCGGTATCACCAAGGCAATCCATGAAATTCTGCATCAGGAGTCAGGATCGTTAGGGTCGTTGCACAAAACGGGGTCGAAATGCAGGATTGTAACAAAGAATCGGATGATTCCAGGTTTTCTGGCGTTGAGGAATGCAAATCGTTTTTGGTCAACCGGCCAAGTGATCAACCGAGCAATTCAGTAAAGCGAATGTTCCCAATAACGCAAAGCGGTGATCCGACGAATCCAGGGGCGATGAAACGCCCCTGTGGTTCGTTTGCGGCTTACCGTTTGCGGATCACCAAATTCGCTTCCGTCATTACAGGAAGTTTGAGTTTCGCCGGGTTTCCGGCCAGATCCGAGATCAGTCCGTTAGCGAGGCTGATCTCGGCAGGGAGTTGCAGGCCGTTCAGTTCCGGATCGAGCTTCGTGAGCCGGTAGGTGAAGATCAATTGGCGGCTGCCGCAACCAGCGGTACGGACAAAACGACGGACCTGATTGCCCAGCAAGACATCGATCCAGACAGAGCCCTTGACCAGCACCACTTCGGTGAAATCAACCACCAACCGCAGTTGGGTCCCAGGGAAATAAGTCCCCGCAGGGGGGAGTTGAACCTTGCTCACCGAGGGGGCGACAGTGTCCACACTCACCTGGGGGCCTTTGAGTTGCGGAATTGCGAGGGGTGCCTGGTTTCCTGCGGCCCGGATCTGCGAACCATTCGGAAGCAGGATCTGCCGCGCTAGCGAGACCACACCGTTGTCTCCCGATGGCACGACCAGTCGGAATCGCAGCAGGGTGGTCCCCGAACCAGATACATACTGGGCGATCCGGGTGACCGAACCGATTGTCACCTCGAGTTCCGGAATGCCGGTGACATTGACCGGGCGGTTCCACACGATCGTGAACTCCAGCACGCTGCCGGCCCGGTAGACCTTTCCAGCGGGACCCGCGATCCCGATCGCCTGAGGGATCACGGCATCAACCCGCACTCCCGACAGCGGGAGAGCCGCGGTGATGAGGCTGGTTGCGGTATTGCCGGCCTGATCCGAGAGAGCAGAATTCCCAAGGACCTGAATCTGGATCCGAGCGGGGAGTTTGGGTGAGACTTTGACCAGTCCGACCTGGGTTGCCCGTTCCCCAGACTGAACGGTGTAGGCGAAGACCAGGGTGTCCGTCCCAGAGCCACTTATCGCCACAACCCGGCGAGGTACTGGTCCCAGGATTCCTCCCACGATCCCGGTGAGCAGCACGAAGGGGGCGCCGGCGTAGACCATCGGTTCGTTGAAACGGACCGTGAAACGGAGTTGTGAACCGAACGAGTAGGTCCCGGCTGCTGGAGGTATCACCGACAGCAGCACTGGTGGTATGGTGTCGACGCGGAGGGTCGAGGTATTGACTGACGGCAATTTTACCTGGCTGGCGAGGCCACTGCGGTCCTGGAGAGAGCCGGATCCCAGCGCGATGGCCCCCCCCAGCTGGATGCCATCAGGCGCATTATCACCGACGACCGCGGTATAGGCGAATTCCAGCGTGTTGGTGCCGGAACCAGATTGGTAACTGGCAAATCGCTGCGTCTTGCCGACGATGAGCGGGATCGTGAGCTGACCTGAAGCGATCACGGGTTCGTCGAAAGTGACCTGCAGCAGTATTTTCTGGCCCGCCCGGAAGTTCCCTGTGGGAGCCTTCAGTCCGGTGACGGTGGCCGCAACATTGGTGATCTCGAGGCGTTCGTTGGCCGTCACCGGGGTTACCTCGGGATGCAGTCGGTCGGCGACATTCACCGTGACGAGCAGTGTCGGTCGCTCAAAGTGATCCAGTCGGACCCCCTCGCGGAGGAACAGTTGTTTCCCGACGACCTCGAACAGGTCGGCGTTGGCGCCAGAGAGGGTAATCTGGTTGTCGCCAATCGAATCATCAAGCACGGTAATGTCGCCAATCAACATCCGCGTGGTGAGGTCTGTTTTCTCGGGAAGCGACTGCACCTTGTTGGCCAACTGAACGGCCACTGGAATGGCATTGGCGGGAAGGGTCGTCAGGCTGCCTGCGGCGTCGGCGGTGAATTCTCCGCTGGCGGCAATCCGTAGCGCGTTCTCGCCGCTGACGGTCAAGAGTTTGCCGGTCTGGGTGATCGTTCCCGGTTCGGCGGTCGACATGGCGAGCCATTCATCGGCAGACAGCGGCCCGGCTCCCAGTTGGATGACGCGGGGATGTGATGTCGTCCCCACGTCGTGTGCCGCTGAGAGTTTGACATTGTGGCCGACAATAGTGGGTGTCCCCTCGACCTGGCTAGAAGGGTGTCCAAAGAAGGCGGCCTGAGCTGGGGCATTCGCCAAGGCCGTGGGATCCCACTGGACAATATTCAGCAGGCTGGATGGGGCATTCTCGACGGTGGCGATGAAGTTCGGCTGATAGCTGCCCGCACCAAACGCCGCTTCGAGCCGCCGTCCCTGGTTTGTGCGGCTGATTTCGATCTGGGCGATCTGCGAGTCCGTCACTTGCCGGACCAGCAAATCCTGGCGTTCGGCGTCAGTAAACTGGAAGATCCAATTGTTCCCCAGCTTGGGGCCCGCGACGATGGTATTCCCTTGAGTTGAGATCCCACGGTATTGCTGCCAGTAGAGTCTGTACTGGGTTTCGACGTTGCTCAGCGCCTGGTCGATCGCAGCCTGGCCGGTAAGTCCCTGGTGTTCCCATGCGGCCTGTTTCTCGGCAAGAGGGCGATTGTTGCGCTGGATTTTGGAATCGCTGCTGAGAATGCTGCCAGCGGGCGCGGCGAGGATAACGTCTCCCGTTTCCGATATGGCTGACTGGATCAACAGGTCTCCACTTTCCTGGGTGACCGAGATGAGGCCGTGGGCCTGCAGGCTGAGGCCATGCTGGAACAGGGTTTGGCCCCCATTGACGCGGAGTCCCTGAGTCGCGCTGCCGATCTGGCCGTACAGCGAGGTCAGGCTGATTTGTTGACCGACGATCCCATGCTTCATCGGAATTGTGGGGCCAACGGCCATGGTTGCCGCAGCGGTCTGTGAGGATTGCGTGTTGACGGTCATTGCAGAGTTCGCTGTCGTTGCAGAGACGGCACCGGTTGGTAGGGAAGACCCGAAAACAAAACCAGAAACGGTCTGGGTCGCGCCCGTTGAACCGGTGGCGCCTGTAAATCCCATGAAGGCGGTGGTGGCCTGGGTTCCATTGGATCCCAGCAATCCGGCCAGATTGACCGCAGAATAGGTATTATGGAAGCTGGCAAATGTCGTGAGGTCAATCAACGACTCCGTAACGGTCTGCTGCCCGGCGTCGTACGCGAGTTGGACCAGGATTTGGTGACCGCTGGCGAAATTCACACTCCCGGTTGCGTGATAATTGCCGGTGGTTCCATTGGTCACGAATTGGGAACCAACCTGCGAACCTCCCTGAGAAGTCGAGAGGTTGATCTGGTAGGCAACATTGGGCTGAATTCCGGCCACACCCAGACCGGCCCCCGATTGGCCCAGGGCAGCGATTCCCGCAGTACCGTTCTGCAGGGCGAATGTCAGTCCATTCGCAGCGGACGTTCCGGATCCTGTGCCGTTGGAATTCTGATAAATGAATTGGACCGAAAAATTGCCTGTTGAAACCGGGACCGGATACCAGGCCGCATGGGTCTCGCTACTGGCTCCGTCGGTCACGGTAAGGAGGGTGTTGTTGCTTGAAAGCGCGGGCTGGCTGCTGGTATTCGACACCAACGACCAAGCGGCACCGTTGCTCCCCTGGAAATTGGTCACAGGTTGGTTCGAAACAAACGAAAAACCAGAGATGCTTTGAGCGGCGGAGCTGGAATTCACCGTGGAGTTGAGCGTGCTCCCCGTGAAGCCAATCAGGCAGTCTCCCTGGCCCAGCCAGTTAACCAGTGAAAGTCCGGTGAATACGTGATTCCAGGTGGCTTCCGTCACGGTATCGGTCAGGGAGCAACTGAGCGACAAGGCGGCAGCATCATAGGCCAGGGTCACGTAGATCGGGTGATTGCTTTTCAGCGAGACACTGCCCGTCGACGTGTAGGGGTTGCTCGCGATTGTCCCGTTCTCTAAAAGGGCGACTCCAACGGTCTCGGCCGAATCGACATTGAACGCCACCGCGACGCTGGGTGAGATGCCCGCGTAGCCCAGTCCAGTGCCGGTGGACCCCACGGCCTGCAATCCCGCAGTGGCATTCTGCAGAACAAAGGTAAAGCCGGCGGAATTGGCCGAGCTGTCCTGGTAGGTGAAACTCGACTGAAAGCTTCCCGCGGCCACGCTCCCCAGCAGCCACGCCGCAGTTGCCTAGTTTGGGTTACCGTTTGTCAATTGCAGGACATCGTTAGCGATCTGGGCACCCCCCACACG
>CAMBQP010000069.1 GCA_945869955.1 Schlesneria paludicola DSM 18645 | reverse complement strand
AGGTTTCCGCCAATAGCGAAACCAGCGAACGTGTCCGACCCGTTTGGCGACGAGTCGTCGTCGGGGAGGACTCGCTGGGGGAAAGGGTTTCCCAGGCGGTGGTCCCAGCTGGCAGGTTCTGGGATGGCTGGGTCTGGGATGGCTGGGTCTGGGATGGCTGGGTCGGGTCCCAACGGTAAAACGGCTGTCCCCCCCCTTGTCGCCGCCGCTGGTACCAGCCCAGCGGAACGATCATCACCAAGTAGACCACCGTGAGCAGCACGGTCATGACCAGTCGCCCCTGCAGGTGCGCTAACCCCATCCACAGCCGGTGTGGTCCGGCGAGTGCCTGAGGGAGCACGGTCCCCAGCACCAGCAGCAGCAACCCACTCGTCATCAGGGCTCGCCAAAACCAGTCGATCTGACTGATCACACAGAACCAGCAAAACCCTCCCAACAGCGTGCACAGCCACCCCATCGTCAGCCCAAAGCTGGTCAATTGACGAACCTCTTCCCGCTCACGGCGTTCCGCAAGTTGGCTAAGGTAGGATGATCGCCTGAGTCCCTCGGGGGGGTCAGTCGAGTTCAAAACGTTGTAGCCATTGGGCACGTGCAGCCTCGTCCAGCGGAGGGTGTGGTTGACGGGTTCGTTCCAGATACCGATTCCCGACCACCAGCGCGTCGATCTCGGTCGCCATGAAACAACGGTAGGCATCTTCGGCAGTATTCACAATCGGCTCGCCCCGCACGTTAAACGAGGTATTCACGATCACGCTGCAGCCGGTTTGCCGTTTGAAGTGTGACAACACCCCATACATAAACGGATTACGCTCGGCATCAATCGTCTGCAGCCGGGCAGAATAATCGACATGGGTGACCGCAGGAATGTCCGAGCGTGGCAGCTTCAGCAGGTCGATCCCGAACTGACCACTCTGGTCGACCTCTTTCCGATGCGGCTCAGCAACCGGATAAACGAGCAGCATGTAGGGGCTTTCCTGGCGGCAATTAAAGTACTGCTGCGCGTCGTCCGCCAGAACCATCGGCGCGAAGGGACGAAAAGATTCGCGGAACTTGACCTTCAGGTTCATCCGCGACTGCATGGTCTCGGATCGGGCATCACCCAGAATCGAACGAGCCCCCAGCGAACGAGGGCCAAATTCCATCCCCCCGCGCGCGACCCCCACCACCTTCCCCTCGGCAATTGCCCCCGCAATCTTCTCTTGTAACAGTGACTCGTCCAGGAGATCCCAGACCGCCCCCAGTGCCCCCAGGATCGTGTCATCCTCCGCAGAGTGGGGCTCGATCTCGGGACCGAGAAACGCCCCACGCATTCCATCCGGTTTGCCGGGGGAACGGGGTTGTCCTAATTCGCGATGCCAGAAACTGAGGGCCGCCCCCAAAGCCCCCCCCGCATCACCCGCCGCAGGTTGTGTCCAGATCTGTCGGAAGGGACCCTGCGATGAGAGCAATCCCGTCGCCACACAGTTCAACGCCACACCACCCGCCAGCACCAGTTGATCAAGTCCGGTCCGTTGATGGACAAATCGACCCATCCTGAGCAATGCCTCGTTGATCACCACTTGAATGCTGGCTGCCAAATCCATTTCCCGCTGCGTCAGCTGGGATTCGGGTGGCCGGGGTGGGCCGCCGAATAATGCATGGAATGCCGCCGTCGTCGAGGTCAGCCCCGTCGCGTACCCAAAATACTTTTGATTGAGCCGCATCGAACCGTCGTCCATCAGCTGGACCACATGCTGCAGAATTCGCTCCGCAAACACAGGTCGCCCATAAGGAGCCAACCCCATGAGCTTGTATTCACCACTGTTGATTTTGAAGCCGCAATAATAAGTAAAAGCGGAATACAACAGACCGAGTGAATTCGGGAAGCGGAGTTCTTCGCGCAGGTCCAATTGATTGCCGCTGCCGACTCCCCAGGTGGCCGTCGACCATTCTCCGACACCATCCACCGTCAGCACCGCCGCATTTTCAAATGGGGAGGGATAGAAGGCACTTGCGGCGTGGGAACGATGATGATCCACGAATTCGATCTGTTTTCGGATATCGAGTTCTTTGGCGATTTCGCGTTCCAGCCACAATTTTCGCGTCAGCCAATCCGGAAGGATCTGAAGAAAACTGCGAAGACCGCGTGGGGCGGTCAGCAGCCACGTCATCATCAACCGCTCGAAATGAACCAGCGGTCGTTCATAAAAAACCACATGATCAATCTGATCCGGTTCGAGTCGCGCCTGATCCAGACACCAGCCGACGGCATGATGCGGGAAGGACGAGTCTCCTTTGATCCGGGTAAATCGCTCTTCCTGAGCTGCTCCGACAATCTCTCCGTCAATCACCAGAGCGGCTGCCGAATCGTGATAATACGCCGAAAGCCCCAGAATCGAGGTCACGGTGAGCCCTCCGTTTTGATCGCACTGCGAGGGCTGGTCTGCAGCGCGAAACGAAGCTGCGGTTGCTGCGGCATGACCTCTGCTTGTAAGTGGATCACCGAGGCTTCCCGGTCCGAATACGCGTCAGGAATTTTCCAGGTCAGATCGCTTCCCTGCTGCAGCCCAAGATCGTTTACCTCCTGTGTATCGTAAGCATCAACCGGATCATAAGTCGAAAGCCAGATGCGTGCCGACTTCAGCCCCGCACCACTCAGCCGGATGGTGCTGAGCTTCACAGGCTGTTCGAGTCCGATCAGTACTGTCGGAATTTCCAGTGGCATCGTCGGCAGGAAGGCCTCGGTCGCCGGGTAGGTCAATTCAAACTCCGAGGTAGGTCCAGCGACCGAGACCGGTTCGAGATTCAGATCGTACGGCAACCAGTCATTGATGGTGACCGCTTCCGCTGGCGTGGTTTTGGGACCGAGAAACTGCGGGTAATCCTGTTCGAGTCGGTCGGCCGTTTGCCGGGCCAGAAAAGCGGTCGAACGTGGTCCAGGATGTCCATCGGCAGGATTTATTCCCCAGATCAGCGACTGTGGGCCGGTGGCGTCGACCTGGGGATATTTCGCGACAAACGGACCCAGGTTATCCAGGACCGGAATCCCCGCCTCGCGCCACAGAGGGATAACCTTGTCGTACGAGAAGGCAAACCGATCGGGAATCGGCGCTTCCGGAAGCGTCACCATCATCCCCGGTTTCTGGACCTCGGCCATAAACTGAGCCACGTCGCGAATGGTCTGCCGGTAACGCGCGAAGTTTTCCCCCTCATGAATCCGTTGCAGCCAATCCGCATAAGCATACCCGTACTCGGGACCGAGATAGCACTGGGCCAATTTTTCCTTGCGGCGCGACTTGAAGAGATCCAGCAATCGCGGGGTCACGTACTGCAAGAGGGTCTGAACACGACCGGGAATCGGGGGGGCGAGCTGGCTGCTGTTAATCTGCTTGACCATTCGTTCGTCGGGGTCGTTGGTAACAAAGCCCCACAGGATCAGATCCGGGTCAAATTCGGGAACCACCGTGCGGGCCAGGTTGAGTTCTTCATGTGTCGACATCCCCGATGTCCCTGCCGCGATGACTTCCACATCATGATACCCGCGTCGGTGAAGTTCGATGGAAAGCTGACGCCACCACATGTGATTTAAGGTCAGGTAAGGAGATCCCCAGACGAAAGAATCGCCCATCACCAGCAATCGATGCGGTTTGGTTCGTGTCTGGGAAACGGGATGCCCCAGCCAGGCACGAACACCCGATGAGCTGGCCCATTTCGGCCCGGGAATCGGCAGATGCCGATCTTTGCGATGATGGTTGGCCACCACCACCCGATTGTGACGCTTCCAACTCTCGGAAGCGACGAGTCCCCGTCGTTCGAGGCTGGCGAGCATCGTATGATCAAACACGATGGCAACAGCCAATACGCCGAGTAAGGAGACCAGCGCCGAACGCAGCGAGCTCCATGGACAGACTCGCCAAATCCGTCGCCGCCATCGAATATACGCCAAAGCCCGCATCAGCGAACCGTATTCTGAAAAAAGTGGGAAAGTTCCATGCGGAAAAGGATACTCCCCACGAGAATCTGGCGAAAGCGACGGCATCCTCCGTGGGCTCCCCTTCACCCAAAAACTCAGCCGACCGGTGGCGGATTCCGTTCCGCGAATCCTTGTTGATGCCAGTAGGGATAGGCGAGCGGAACGGCACTGGCAGCGTCCAACAGAGCCACCTGGTCTGGGCTTAGATTCCAGCCGACCGCACCCAGGTTTTCCAGCAGTTGCTGTTCATTGCGGGCCCCAATAATGATATTCGAGACCGTCGGACGCTGCAGCAGCCAATTGAGTGCCACCTGGGGAACGGTCTTGCCCGTTGCCAAGGCGACGGCATCCAGGGCCTCGACCACGCGATAGAGAAGCTCGTCCGCGACCTGCGGGCCAGC
Source organism: Schlesneria paludicola DSM 18645 (assembly GCA_945869955.1). Taxonomy (GTDB): domain Bacteria; phylum Planctomycetota; class Planctomycetia; order Planctomycetales; family Planctomycetaceae; genus Schlesneria; species Schlesneria paludicola_B. The sequence goes on along the minus strand of CAMBQP010000069.1, from coordinate 22,606 downwards.
GTCAAACGCGACTTTGCTTTGAAGACGACTTGACGCGGGCAGGGGAACACCCCGACGGATTTTTCCGGTGAGACGCCCCCAGCCCAGCGGGCTCCAGACGACAGCACCCACCTTTTGATCCAGCCCGAGTGGCATCAGTTCCGACTCGTAGTCACGGCCAACCAGCGAATAATAAGCCTGATTCGCGACATAACGCGTCAGGCCGAAACGGTCAGAGACCGCCAGTGATTTCATCAAATGCCAGCCCGAAAAGTTCGAACAGCCGATGTAACGGATCTTGCCGATGCGGACGAGTTCATCGAGTGTCCCGAGCACTTCTTCCACTGGGGTGATCGCATCGAAACCATGCAATTGATAGAGATCGATGTAATCGGTCCCCAACCGCTGCAAGCTGGCATCGACCGCGCGCTTCAAATAATGACGCGACGAGCCCAGATCGTTGGGACCAATTCCCGTCCGGAAGGTCCCCTTGGTCGAAATGATCACTTTGTCTCGACGACCTTTGATCGCTTCCCCCAGAATTTCTTCGGCCATTCCCTGCGAATAAACATCAGCCGTATCAAACATGCTCAGGCCAGCAGCGAGACAAAGATCAACCAACCGCGTTGCCTCGGCAACATCGGTTTTTCCCCAGGCTTTGAACAGCTGGCCACCCCCGCCAAACGTTCCTGTTCCCAGACTCAGTACGGGAACTTTGAAGCCGCAGCCGCCGAGTTGTCGAAATTCCATTCGCGATTTCACCTGATAAACAAAAAGGACTTGGAATTGATTAAGGCCCAAAGCAGATCTTCGTAACACTCTTTCGGCGAAGGATATTCCTCTAGCAGCTGTTGCGCCGCAGTCAGTTCGGCAGGCGAAGGAGCCCGACAGAGGGTCACATAATATAGTTCGGTCACAATCTCGTGGTGCGATTTCTTTTCCGCGAGCCGTTTTTCCACCCGACCGGTATTGAGCCCAATCTTTGTGGTCAGAATATCCCCATTCAAGGTGTGCAATGCCTGCGCCAAATTCGCATCGGGTGATCGCTCGCATTCACAGACACTCATCCGACGCGGCTTGGCGAACGTATTGAGAAAATAATCCGGGTAATCGGCATCAGGAATCTCGATCGCACGTGTCCCCAGTGGCAGATTGTTGAACTTGGTCTGGGTTCCTGTCGCCTGATCAATCGCATCCAGTAACACTTCCGCGGTCATGCGTTTGACCTCAAAATGGCTGTAAAAACGGGAGTCCGCCACGTTCTGTGCCGTCGGTTGTGAATCGAGCTGATAGAGCCTGGAAACCAGGATCGTCCGCATCAATCGCTTCAGATCGAATCCACTTTTCGTAAATTCGTCAGCGAGGAATTGCAGCAGGGCGGGGTTGGTCGGGGGATTGGTCGGACGCAGATCATCAACCGGCTCGACCAGCCCTCGTCCCAAGAGGTAGCCCAGATAACGATTGACGGTCGCCCGCGCGAACGCAGGGTTCGAGGGGGAAGTCATCCATTGAGCCAGTGCAATTCGCCGATCGAGTGGATGATCGACCGGTTCGGCATCCAGCGGTTTGGGTGACATCAGTTTGCCGGTGCGGGGTTGATGAACTTCGCCGCCGGTCCGAATAATGACCACCCGTTCACCCCCGAACAGGCCAAACTCCTGACTCGACTTGAGCCCCGTCCGAGCAAAGAACGCGGCAAAACCGTAATAGTCGTCCTGACTGTATTTCTCGAACGGATGATGGTGGCACTGGGCACAAGTCAGGCGGGTCCCCAGGAAAAGCTGAGAGGTCGATTCCGCCAGAACCTGGGGTGAACTGTTGACGATGAAATAATTGGCCGGACCGTTCGAAAAGCTGGAACCCTTCCCCTGCACCAGCTGCGAGACAAATTTGTCGAAGGTCAGATTCTCGCGGAACGACCCCTTGATCCAGTTGTGCAGCGCCCACATCCCCGTCTCTTGCAGATCGCGACTGTTATTCCGCACCAGATCAGACCACTTCAGCGTCCAATACGCGGCATAGCGTTCGTTGTACAACCCTTTGGCGGGCGAGTCGGTCAATCCCAGCAGGCGATCAATCCATTCCGTACGTCGCTCGATCACCGAACGCCCCGACTGGCCGGACGCCAGGAATTCATCGACCTCATCGCGTGAAGGTAATGTTCCGGTTGCGTCGAGAAAGATCCGACGCAGGAATGTCGCATCGTCACACAGGGGTGACGGTTCGATTCCAAGTTCCCGAAACTTGTTGGCCGCCAGCGTATCCACAAAATTGTGATCAACCCAACCCGCAAGTTGGGCCGGGGCACCATACGGAATCACGAACATGGCGATATCGGCCTGGCCTTCAAAGCGAACCATGACCGGTGCCTGACCTCGACCGGAAACCGTGCAAAACCCGTCACGGGTGACACTGACCAAGCCTTCGTCCTGCGAATCAAATTTGGCCCACGCGGTGACATCGCGTGACGTACCATCGGTGTAAACCGCTTCAACTCGCAATTGCTGAGTCAGCCCGGGCTCGCCCGTTCGCTGCTGGGGTGTCACGGTTAATCGAGCCAGGGGTCGCTCGACACCCGGCCCCGGTGCACCACCACGAATCCACGCCGCCAGCAGCTCGTAGTCGCTAGACCCGACTTCGAGTCGTCGTCCACCACTGTGAGGGACCTGCATGGTCGGCTTCCGTAGCAGCAGGCTGTCGGTCGGATCAAGTTGATTGATCCGTCGACCCAGGGCATCCCGGACCATCGAGGTCCGATCAGCGACCGGATCAAAACCAAAGACCGACAGTTTGAATCCCCCCTGGCCATGCTGAGCCGCATGACACGCACCCATGTTGCAGCCCGCTTTGTAAAGGGCCGGCCGAACCTGTTCGAGATAATCAATCACCGGTTCGGCTGCGAACCCACTGACTGTCACCGGTACCGATCGAGACGATTCCCCCATCTGGACCGAAATCTCGGTGACCCCGTCACCACGCGGAAGCACCCGACCGGCGGACGTCACGACGGCAACCTGAGTGTTCGACGAGACAAATACCGCTTGCGGCGTGAAATCGGCTGCCGAGGCTGGGCCGGCTTCACCGGCTGGCGCCATCACCAGCAGCTGGATTTGGGCAAAGTTCCCCTTGAGCGACAACTCCGCAGGACTCACCGTGAATTTTTCTGCACCCAACATCACGCCCGGCATCACACTCGACGTGCTCAGCAGCGCGACGAGGGAACTCAAAAAAACTCGGAGCGACATTGTCAGGACCCCTGATGGTCGGCGGGAAAACGGGCCAAAATGAGATCAGCCCGGTTGGACCCCTGCATCATGACGGAAGCCATCAGCAGATGCAATTACGACTTGGGATTTCGCGGGTGACCACGGTCGCTGAACAGCACCAGTCAGAACCACTTGTGGCATTCGGGCCAAATTTCCCGGTTCGCCAGTTAATTCCTGAATTGGCATGCGGTTTTTTTGATGTGACGAAATTCTACGAACACTCGCTCTGTGTTTTGTGTTCGTGCCGCCGTGTTCTTTTATCGGTCAGGAGCCAAGCATGTTTCGTGAGCAACTGCAATCGGGTATTGCTCATGTTGACATGGCCTTGCGTGAGCCGGAAGAATTCGCCAGACGCTGGAACTCGCAGGAGGTTCATGATCGTTGGTGGGTCTGGGCTTCACTGATGGCCACCGCCATTCTGGGAACGATGACCTACGGCATGACGATGGGACTGAGCGGCACTCTGCGGGATGTGGTGATGAAGGGGCTGGCCTGCACCGCTGGAGCAGGTCTGGCGTGGGGGATTCCGCTGCCGGCTCTGTACATCCTGAACAGTCTGTCCGGTTCGAAACTTCGGGCGAGCAGTACTCTGTTGGCGGCACTTGAAACGACCAGCTGGGGTGGCCTCGCGATGGTGGCCTCGATTCCCATCAACTGGTTTTTCACAGTGGCAATCCCCTCACCCCAATTCATCCTGCTGGTGAATCTGGTGGTCTTCACCGGAGTCGGAATCTCGATGATCGACGTTTTTCATCGGGTCATGCATCGACTTGAACCAAAACGACTTACGACCCCTGTTTGGTGGCTGGGAATTGTCGGAGTCATCGGTGCTGAGCTGTTCTATTATTTTGGCCTGTTCCAATTCGCCGGATCTGATCGCCTGATCTGAAGAAGATAAACATGAACCTGAATGCCCTCCAGTCATTACGAAAAACTTTCGACGAAGTCGATGAGGCTGAGGAAGTGACCGACTTTCTTCCCGATCTTCCGCAAGATTCAGTGAACAACTCGTCCACGAGTTCCTACCAAAAGGGGGTCGAGGGGGATGTCGAGGAACCAATCGGACGCGGGCCGCTCGCGCTGCTCGAATTGATTCTGACGAACCCCCGCCGACTTGATCGATTGATTCGCAAACCGGCGGAACAACCTGAGTTACTGTTCCGATTGCTCGCCGTCTGTTTGGTCGGATTCACCTTTTTTGGTGTCGCCATGTCTCTGGTGCTCAGTACTACCCTGGTCTGGCCACAGCTCTCGGCGATTGATCAGGTGCTGTCATCCACGCATGGCTCGTTGATCCAGTTTCAAGGGGACCCCGCTGCGAATCTGTCGACTCCCTGGCTGAATGGAAATGCCCTGTGTCTGATTGCCGCCTACGCGATCGGATTGATCGGCGCCACGGGAATCTGCCTACCGAGCCTTTACTTCTATGGACTCTTGGCGGGAGTGCGGATGACAATGATGGATGTCGTCATTCATGCGATTAAATCCAAAGCGGTCGCTGCCGTCACGTTGGTGGGGATCTTGCCACTGTATGCCGCTTTGGGACTCGCCATTACCATCTTTCCCCTTTCAGGAATGATTCGCGATGCGGTGTTACTGCTGGGGCTAATCTTACCGTTTGTGGCAGGCCTCTCGGGAACCTACTCGCTATATCGGGGACTTTCGACTCTGACCGACACGATGACGCGTGACCGCCGCGAATATCGAAAATGCTTTCTGCAACGACTGGTTTTGTCCTGGTCGGCTGTTTATTCCGCTGTTTCACCCGTCCTGATCTTTACCCTCTGGCAACGCTTTCAGGGTTGAATCGAACACCACCGCATTTGGAAAGCACCATCATGGGCTACGGCGTCACACTCTTCTTTTATCTACTCGTAGGATCGAGCATCGGAATCGCCCTCTGGATGAGTCGCCCTGAGGTGATGAGTCATCCTGGGGAGCTGAGCCTTCGTGGGGGACACGGTTTTCAAATCTGGTTCTCCGTTGTCACCGCCCCCTTATTCTGGCCCCTGTACCTGCCGCTGCTGCTGGTCAATCGCTCGCTGGAAACCCCGGAACGACGAGTCGCTCCCAGACGAAACTCACGGGATGCGATGAGTCAATTCATCAATCAGGTCGAGCGGGAACTCGATCGCGCCATGCAGTCACTGCATGGCTGGGCCGAGGATCTCTTTTTGAGTGAACAACCGCGGATCATGGAACTGAAAACCACCCTCCGAAACCAAGCTGACCGGATCCGTGAGTTGAACGATTTACTCACCACAAATTCGATCGGCGTCACCTCAATCTCATTCACAGATTTGAAAACTTCGACCGCAAGCAACACGGCCGAGACCACCAGCGATTCGGGGTCGGATTCGCAGCAGCATCGCTGGGCCAGCCGGGAAAAAACGAGGCTGGATAACATCAGTCAGCTGAAACAAGTCCGTGATCAACTCGACGAAGACCTGATGACCACACTCGCTTGGGTCCGCGAACTGGTCACCATGATTCATCTGGCGAAATATACGGGAGCCCCTGCCTCGCGCGCCGCCGAAATTCTACGACAAATCGCCTCAGCCACTGAAGGATTATCAGCCCCGCTCAGTCGATTGAAAATCCCTCAATCAACTGAAACCGCAGAAAAATCCGTCCTCGTCTAACCCCTAACCCCTAACCTCTGAAAACTGAAAACTGAAAACCTCCTTCACAACCGTGGATTCCCCGGCTTGTTCGGAGAATCCCACCCGTTCGCTCCCTTCACCTTCACTTTGCGGGAATAAACCCGGTCTCCACAGGTACAGTACAGCACGTCGAAGTTTTCGCCGCCAAAGGTCAAGTTGGACACCTTTCCGTTCGGAGTTGGGATGATACAGTTCACGCGGCCGGGCTGATCACAAACTTGCAGTCCCATCCGCGTAGCAACCCACACTCGTCCGTCTCGATCGCAGCGAACGCCGTCTGGTCCGCTGTCTTCGGCGGTGTCGGGTTCATGCAGATGGAAATACTTCTGCTTATGAGCCAGCGAGCCATCCGCCTGAATTTGATAGCTGTATAACCAGTGCGTGCGACTATCCGCCACATACAGCAGAGACTGGTCGGGCGAGAGACAGATGCCGTTCGAAAATTTCAGTCCGGTATCCACCACCTTTTTCTCGCCCTGTGGGCTGATGTAGTAAATCTTGCTGGGATCAGTTCCGTTCCAACCGGGGTTGGTGACGTAAATCCCGCCACGATGATTAACCACGAGATCATTACCACGAAAACCATCGGCAATCACCGAGGAATTTCCCTGCGCGTCCCAGGCGAGCAATTGACTGGTGGCACCGGCGTTGGCATACAGGCGACCGTCAGGTCCAAAGGCCTGCCCGTCACCCTGTTTTGAGTCGGCCAGAAATTCCTTGACCATTCCCCCGTTGATCACCTGAAACGTTTTGCTGGCACTGACATCGTTATAAAAGACTTCTCCCTTGGCGTTGACCGCGGGTCCTTCAGTAAAGCGATAGCCCTCTGCCACCAGTTTCCAGTCTTCGCCAGGAATCAATAGTTCCTGCAATTGAGGCGAGCCTTTACCGGCCTTGACGCCCGCTGGCCAATCTTTCCATAACCAGCGCATGGCGTCGGGAAACAGGACCGTGGCATGTTCGCCGTTATGGCCACCCTCACCCCATTCGTGGGCCACTTCATAACCCGCAAAGGCCAGCGATCGTTCCATCGCCAGATTCGCCATCCACCAGTCACCACCATAAATGTTCTGGTCCTTGCTGCCGTCTTCCAAATAAATTCGGAGCGGTTTCGGTTCGTATTTGCGGATCAGGGTCGAATAATTCTGTCCCCCCCGCAGGCCAACATAAGTGCCAATGGCACTGAAGACCCGGCGAAAGGCGTCGGGACGTTCCCAGGCAGCGGTGAAGGCCGCAATGGCTCCACTGCTCGCCCCACCGATGGCACGATCATTCCCGTCGTTCGAGAGCTTCAGAGCACGGCCATCGGTCGCTTTACGCGTCTCAACATCGGGCAGCAATTCTTCCAGCAGAAAACGGGCGTAAGCGTCCCCCAACCCGTCGTATTCAAAGCTGCGGTTGAAGCGGGGCAACGCCTGATCCGATGTCGGTTTCACAACACCCGGTGTCACGAACACACCAATCGTAATCGGCATCTCTTTCTTATGGATCAGCTCATCAAATACCTCCGGAGCTTTGTACTGAATCCCATCCTGATTGACATACACGCAAGCCGGTTTGGCCGGGTCGTACTGTCGGGGAATGTAGACCGCGACTTCACGAGTCGTCCCCGGAAAAATCCGGGACTGGTCGAACGTGTACTTGATGACCTCACCCTTGGGTGTCTCTTGAGCGGTCAGGCTCGTGGAAACAAACAAGGTTACCAGCACCAGCCAGGGGACGGTTCGATTCAATGTGAGCAGCATGTTTTCAATCCGTATGGGTGTGAAAAGGAAATGATCCGGCGGATTTCTGTGGAGACGGTGGTTTGTGGAGACTGTGGTCCCTGATACCCGTGGTGAACAGACGAATCCCCCGCCAATTCCGGCTATCGTCTCGGGTCGATAAGGATCTGGATTCGGAGTCGCCACAGTCATCCGGTTTCCGTCACCCGCTTTAAGGAGACCAATCAACGAGTCAGAGGTCCGACGCCGATGGTGGTGGTCTGAGCCAGCGGGAACCGGTCGAGCAACGTCCGAATATCGGCTGCCGTGATGTTTTGCACAATCGCCACATCATCCGCAATGCTGCGGTACTCGCGCCGGAACAGCCAGTTGTTGCCGAGTCCCCCCAGCCGTCCCATCGGACGTTCCCCTCGCAAGACCAGCCGCGAACAAACTTTATTTTTGGCCTGTTCCAATTCGTCCGCAGTCACCCCCCGTTTGTTCACATCGGCGTAAATCTTGGCGATCCGCGCCAGATTCGATTTTGTCTCTTCCGGTGGACCATTCAAAAAGGTCAGATAAGCTCCCGTCTCTTCATACTCGTAATAACCCATCTCGGCCGACTCGACCAGGCCGGGGTCCAGCAGGTCCCAATACAGGCGACTGTTACAGTCGTCGCCGACAACCACCGCCATCAGTTCGGCGGCAAACCGCAAGGGGTCGCTCCCCGAAGGGGCGGGGGCGAGTTGAATGATCTGCTCTTGCTGACATTGATCTTTCAAAATGTACTTCGTCGATGGCTTGGGTTTGGACGGTTGGGTCTTGCGGACCGTCTCCCCTTGGGGCCAGTGGGCACAGTGCTGCTGGGCCAGTTCGAGAACCGTTTTCCAGTCGGTATGGCCGGTCACGGCGAGCACGATATTCCCCGCCAGATAATGTTCGCGGTGGTACTGCCGCATCTGATCAGACGACAAGGCCCCTACACTCTCGGCAGTCCCGAGGATCGATTGTCCCAGCGGATGTCCTTGAAAATGCGACTGCATCGCATTGTCGTAGGCGACCGAAGAAGGCTGGTCGGCGTACATGCCGATTTCTTCCAGGATCACTTTCTTCTCGACATCAAAATCCTCCTGACGCAAGGTCGGGAACAGGATGCTCGATTGAATCTCGAAGGTCTGCGGAAGATATTCTGGCAGCGTCGCAGCGTAATAGACCGTGCTCTCTTCGCCCGTCGCCGCGTTGTTATCCGCTCCCAGCTCATCGAAAATCCGATTGACATCTTCGGCCGAGAAGCGTTCGGTCCCCTTGAAGGCCATGTGTTCGAGGAAGTGGCTGACGCCAGAAACGGCGGGGGATTCGTCGCGAGCACCCGCCTTGACGTAAAAGCCGAAGGCGACGCTGTGGACATCGGAATTGGTCTCGGCAACAACTTCGAGTCCGTTGCCGAGCGTGGTGTGATGAAAAGACATGCGTTCTTTCTTGAGTTAAGGGGTCTCTAATGTTTACCCAAGTTGGCAGCCGGTTTCCAGAGGATGGGGAATTCTTCATCCTGGGCGGTGAATCAAAAATCATTCTCTGAGATAAACGGTCTCGCAAATTTTCCCCAAATCATCCCCGAAGGTCTTCGTCGTCACCCCACCCTGGATGTGCGCGTTGTTGACGAAGATCGCAAACACGAGCGTATGCCCTTTGGCGGTCGTCATGTAACCGGCCAACGCCTTGCTGGTCATCAGCACCGTCCCATTCATGGTGTTATCGCTATAAAGCGTGCCGGTTTTTGCCTGAACCTGATCCCGTGCGGGACTTTCGGGTGGCAGGTTTTTAACCAGTGTCCCGTCGACCCCCAATCGTGGCAGCCCGTTCCGATACGTGGCAAAATCGGGCCGTTTCGCCATCCCTTTCAAAAGCTGCACGGTCGCCTGCGGAGTCACATAATCACCCCGAGCACCTCCCGCTCCCCCCGCAAACGAGATCGTATCGACATCGACACCCAGCTGTTTGAGGAACGCCTGCTGTCGCTTGAGGCCCGCAGCCAAAGTCCGCTCCCCGTGTTTGCTCGCAACCAGCAGCGGCAGCGTACTCGCCTGCAAATTGTGACTCACCTTCAAAATCAGTTTGGCCGATTCAGAAAACGGGGGTGACTTCAGCACCGCCACTTGCGGCAGCTCGCGGGTTTCGGCAGCGGTCGGAAGCACCGCCGTTTGAGATTCATCCACCGTTGGGGCGTCGACTTGAACCCCCGCCCGCTGCAGCGCCTCAATGAACAGCGTCCGGGCAAACCGCCGGGAATCCTCGACCTCGCTGATCCGGACCACCGGCTTATGTCCCAGCGGAATCTGCCCCGCGACAAACAGACGACCATGCCCGAGATCCCGAATCGTCACCGCCAGCGGCTTGTCCGCTTCAACCGTGACCAGTTTGGATTCGATCTGAATCGCTGCTGTCTGCGGGCGGGATGTGAATTGGGCCAACTGGCCGACGGCGGTAGGGGTGATGACCAGGTCAACCACGTTGTCATTGATCATGCAAGGAGTCACCCGACTGGGGCCGCTGCCGGTTGATTCGGCCGGATCAAACAAACGATCGTCGATCAACACATCACCTCGCAGTCGCTTGATTCCCGACGCAACGACTTGTGCCGCCAATTGATTCAGTCCCGCCAGCGGATCAGGCTCGGTCAGTTCCGCATCCGGATTGCCATTGGCATAGGTGTGATCGCCATTCGCAAACGCAATGGCCCCCTCGGCAGTGGTCCTGCCGCCGAAACTCAAATCCCCCGAGGCGACCAGAATCAGATCCCCCTGCAGTTCCCCTCGTTCATTAACGGCTCCACGCCGGACGACCGGGGTCAGAAACTGATGGCCGGATCCGAGTGCATCGAGTGCACAGGCAACGGAAAAGAGCTTGGTGGTCGACGCAGGAACAAATAGTTTGTCGGCTTGATGCGCGAACAACACTTGATCCGTCTGCAGATCCACGAACAGGGCTCCCCAATGAGCGTGTTTGAAATGGGGCTGCTGCGTGATGACGCTGATGGCCTGATCGAGAGCTTCCTGAGCCGCCAGGTTTGCCGTACCGCCTGACAGCCAGCACAGCGACAGAAAAACCAAAGCCGCGATCCGTCGAGTCATCTTTCGGAATCGATTGCCATCGAGCCACATGAAGGTCGTTCCTCTCTAAACGGTGCTGATTCTGAAAACGGGGCTGAATCAAATGCCGCTGCAGGATGTTTTTCAGCGAATCCTCAGCGAATCGTCAGCGAATCGTAGCGTTTGCATGCTGGACTTCGCACCACCAAACGACGATTTGTTACCCAAATTCCGCAGGGAATCGGACAGAATGACGGGCATCCCAAGTCTTGGATCCTTCGACACAATCGCTTGCCAGGGATTTTGCGGCGAGGCAAAAATCGAAATCGACAACTGAATCGACCCGAAAGCCTCAAAACTCGTTAAGATGCCGGGATTGGTTGGCGAAGATGGGTTTGTCTATCAAGCCTTTCGTCGAAGTGAAAAGTGACTCTCAAGGAAAATATTCATCGTGACCCCCTCGAATCCCCTCGTGATTACGCTCGATCAGTTTCTGAAACAGGTCGGAATTGTTGGGTCTGGCGGCGAAGCCAAAATCCTGATCCAAGGGGGAGAAGTCATGCTGAACGGCGTGGTGGAAACACGTCGTGGCAAGAAACTCGTCGCGGGTGACGTGGTGGAATTTGGTGGTCAACGGCTGGTGGTCTCGCTGGAATCTACCTGAGAGAAACCGGCGTCGGTTGACACTGCTGATTCTTTGGCATCCCTGCTGTCATATTCAGCAACAAGCCGGGAGCGGACGGAACCCGAATTCGTCGAGATAACTGCATTTCACCCTTGATTTGCTGAGTCATTTGTAGAAATGACCAACCGTGCGTCTCACAAATTTGGTTTTGGAACGGAGGTTGCATTGTGTTATTTCTCATTATGATAGCACTCAACGACTACTCAACAGATTATTTGGAAAAAACCAACCGGTATCCCTCAGTCCATGTGATTGGTGGGGATGCCTCAAGCCGTGGATACGTCTTGAACCAGCTCTCGCGGTTCGGCGTCCAGGCCCAGGAAACGGAGACACCCGCCTCCCTCCTGGTACACGAGTCGGATCAAGAGTTGTACCGTCGACGGGTCTTTTGGGCCGGAGTCGAATGCCGGATGGACAAGTTGACAGTCAAGGATCGTGCGGTCCTCGAATTGTTAATGGAATGCCTCCCCAATAAGGTCTTGGCACAGCGATTACTCATTACCGAACGGGCTGTCGAAATGCGGCGGGCCTCGCTGATGAGGAAGCTGGAAGTCCGATCCCTGACCGAACTGGTTCGGCTGGTGACCCGGTTTGCGATCGTGCAACAATACGGGATCCTGCTGGCAATCGCTTAATTTTCGATTGCGAGGCTCAGATCACTTCAGAAATGGGGTGGGATTCGGTTAATGTCGAGCCATGCAAGACACGTTATCTCCTCCGCGTTTTCGGGTTCCGCGTGAGGACAGGTCCTTTTTAAGCATCCCCGATTTGCAAACCGCTTCGGCTTGGGTGGCAGAGAATCGAAAGCTCTTCGCCCAGTCGAGTTGCGTACTGCATGGACGTTCCCTGGACAGCCTGCGGACCGCAGCGCGCAAGTCCGCAATCCGTGCTGCGCAGGTGTACACTCGCTCGATCCTGAATCTTGACCTTCCCGAACTTTCTGAAAATACTGATCACTCCTGCCTGGTCAGCGGCCACCAACCCGAACTCTTCCACGTCGGGGTCTGGGCCAAGAATTTCGCCTTAGCCAAATTGGCCGAGCAGACCAAATCGGTCGGACTGAATCTTGTCATCGATAACGACAGCTTGGGGAGCACCTCAATCCGGGTCCCCTCGGGGACAGCGAGTCAGATTCGGATTGATCGGGTTCAATATGACCTTCCACGTCCCCCACTTCCCTGGGAAGAAGCGCAAGTACTCGATCCAGCGCAGTTTCAGGCCTTCGGGGCCGATGTCGCCCAGCGAATCCGGCAATCGTGGGGATTTGAGCCCCTGATCGGAACAGCCTGGCCCGCCGCAGTCCAGGCGATGGCCAACTCGGGACGCCTGTGTGATGGGTTGACCGGGTTTCGGGCGCACGTGGAACGAAGCTGGGGACTGGGAAATCTGGAATTGCCGATGTCGCAGCTGTGTGAAACCGAACCGTTCCATTGGTTCTTCGCACATCTGATGATGCGACTTCCCGAATTCCACACGATTTATAACAACGCGGTGGGGGAGTATCGCCGGGCACATCGTCTGCGAAACCGGATGCAGCCAGTTCCCGACCTGGAAAGTGCCGATGGATGGCTCGAAGCCCCCTTCTGGGTCTGGCGGGGGGGTGAGTCCGACCGAGGTCGCCTGTTTGTGCGACGAATCGGTTCGGTTTGCGAATTGCGGCTGCGTAACGAAATTTTCGCTCGTCTTCCCTACACGGAGCAAGGATCACTGGATGACGCCGTGGCCCTCTTGGCCGCGTTGCCGCTGCAGGGGATTCGGCTGAGGACACGAGCCCTGACGACGACGTTATTCACGCGCATCTGCCTCGCCGATTTGTTCCTCCACGGAATCGGCGGAGCCAAATACGACACCATGACAGACCGGATTTGTGAGCGGCTGTTCGGAATCAAAGCCCCGTCGTTTCTGACGGTCTCGGCAACCCTCTATTTACCCTTGGGGGATCTGTTTGCGACGACGGAATTCCAACTGCGAAACATCCAGCACCGATTACGTGATCTTAACTACAACCCCGATCGTCATTTGGGGGACTCGGCTGCGGTGGCGGGATTGATTGCCGAAAAGACCCAACTTTTGACCGAGGCACAACGACTGCGAGATGCCAAAACCTTGCAAGGCCGACTGACCACGGATCAGCATCGCCGTCTGAGTGCCATCCGATCGAGTCTGCAGAGCCATGTCCAGGAAATTCGCCAGGACTACGAAGCCGAACAAGTCCGGCTCAAAACGGAACTCGCCGCCAATTCCCTGTTGAGAAACCGAGAATACCCGGCAGCGCTGTATCCCGAAAGTTTGTTAAAGGAATTTTTGATGCGGCGGCCGGGCTGATGGTTGCGAGGGCGTATCACCGCCCACACAGGCCCGCGATCGTCACTTTCGAGATCACACCAGCCCCTCGGCTTCATGCCACTGCTTGTCCGCTCTGGGACAAGCAGTGCCGAACGTCTCTGAGAATCCGACCACAAATCCAACAATCTCTGTTTGACGAGGTCGTGTCACCAAGCAGAGCGGGAAAAGACGAAGAGCACTGCTTCTGCGAAGACTCCGAAGCTGTACCACCTGACCCAATTATTCCCCGAAAAGAACCGATTCGAGGTCGGTAAACGCCGGTGGAACCCCTTCACCCTGCCGAAGTCGCTCGATGTCGAATTCGTCACCAGGGTTCAAAAACTGCAAGTGATATCCCGCGCGTGCATCGGGTGTTCCAGCGGCCACACAGGCAACAACACACGACTGGCCCAGCACTTGAAAATGACCTGATTCGACGGCGTATTGCAGTGCGGTCCCCTCATCAATCCCGAATCCAATCAGCTGAGGATGTTGCTGCAGCACGCACTGTAATCGTCGAAAACGATTCCGTTTGACAAAATGCTGGTCGATCACCGCATTGGGAATCAGGTCAAATCCACGCCCCATGGTCGGTTTGTCTCGTCCCCCCGCGATCATCACCCGCGACATCACCGCGGCCCCGGCCGAGGTTCCGCCGATCACACCGTTCCGTCCCAGAACTTGCTTCAGTCGCGTTTCGACCAGCGTCCGACCGTAGGAACCGGTCAACCAGGTCTGTGTCCCACCTCCCAGCCAAACTCCCGTTGCAGTTTCCAGCATCTCGGATACCGCAGGATCATCGGCAGCCGTACGTGAATCGGCGTACAGAACATCAATCGATTTCACGGGATAGCGTGACCAAGCCTCGCGATACTGCTGGCGTGAGCCCGCATCGGTCGCCTCCGCAGGAATCACCACAATGTGTGCACCGTTCCCCCCGGCCAGTTCGATAAATCGTTGCCGGATCATTTCGGGCAACTGCCCCCCACCGGCAATCAACAACGTTCCTCCCGAACGAGTCTGATTCACCGGAGAATCATGGTCCATGCGGGCAACCCGGCGATGAATCTCGGCCCGTAAGTAGACCCCGACTCCGACCGTCATCAGCCAGGCACAGCCCCAGCAGACAATTCGTCGCCGCGGCACATGCCACCAAGTCCCGGGCTGCTGACAAGCCAATAAGCTGGCAACCCCCCGGTGATACCACGAGTTTGCCAGTTGACGCCAACGGGATTTCGGCGGAGTGGACATGAAGCCCCCTTTTGTTTCCAGCAGTTTTCACGAACGTGAACTAATGACATGCTGTCTTGATTATGATCGGCAGCTGGGGAATATTCCAGTGCAAAAAATGGATTTTTTCGCAGGGACGGCAGCCGGCGTAGAATTTTTTCCAGGCGAAACGTGGTTTCCAACGCAGGGGGATCACCTATGGATGGTGAACTCCCAACGGCATCGACACCTCAAACGCCTCTCCCTGCAACGCTGTAGCGAGTGACTCCGCTCCGCCGTGCGCTCCGGCACCTCCAGAGTGGGCTACCGCCGCACTCTTCCGGGCCTACGCTTCCGGCTGCGCTCGACTTCACTCGACCACAGACGCCTCCGGCGACTCACTGGCAGGAACTGCGGCCACACGAAAGCCCAGGTGGCTGCTCCGGAAGTCCGGAGTGCTCCCGTCGCGGTACGCCGAGCGGCAATCGGACGCTCCGAAGAGCCAGCTACCGCCCCGGAGCACCCGGCGCGAGCCTTGACCGGAAGGATCAACCTCGGGCCGCGAACTGTATTTGCGCGGACTGTCCGCACACCATTCCCAGACGTTTCCGATCATGTCGTACAGACCCCATGGGTTACATTGTTTGCCTCGAACTTCGTGCGTAGAATAGTCACTATTTCCCAAATACCATGCAATTGCATCGAGGTCGCCGTATCGCTCACCGGTCGTACCGGCCCGACAGCTGTATTCCCATTCCGCTTCCGTTGGTAAACGGCAAAACATCCCCTCCGTCAACGTGGTCAGACGATCGATAAAATCGGTCACCTCGTCAAAACTGACTCGCTCAACGGGAAGCAGCGGACCACGGAAATGAGATTGATTCGACATTCCCACAGCCTCCCATAACTCCTGCGGACACGGACTGTCAAAGAGCCAAAAGCCTTGTGTAATCCTGACCAGATGCTGAGGCGTTTCCTCAATCCAGGGAGAATTCGGGGCCTCCACAGAACCCATCAGGAATTGACCAGAAGGGATCCAGCGGAGTCGCTGCCAGACATTCTGCACTTGAAAACGGCACCACGGACCCCATGCATCGTGACCCCATTCATCCGCCCACGCCGGAGGTGAACCGTGCTGCAAAGGATGTTCGGTGACAATTCCTGTCGACATGACGGACCAGTCTCTCAGGTTCTGCTGCGGCAGAGAATTCAAATTGTACGCATTCGGGGATACCAAGCACCGTGGCTACCATCCATCACGCTAGCATTCGAGTGGTTCTTTCACAACGGATCCATTTGCCACCAAAAACCACTGGGACCAAATTCTTACTCGCCTTTGCCGATGACTGAGGCAATCCGACCAAGCCTTCGTGCCACTGTTTGGCCGCTCTGGGCCAAACAGTGCCGAACGTCACGGCCCACACAACCACAACATCGACGCCCCCCGCTTGACGATGGTCACTCGCACGACAAAACGGAAAACCGTTTTCAGGGTTTTTCGTGGAACTACAAATTTTGGGACAGGTGAAGCGTGAAGAGAAGACCCCTCACCCCAACCCCTCTCCCCGCAAAGCCGGGGCGAGGGGCTCACTATCCTCTCCGTATTCCGTTGCTTATGATCTCATTGCAGCAATTTTGATCACAGACCCCTGCGGTGAATCACTCGACCCCAATCCAAAACGACGCTTCATTCCGGGTGACCCCCACTTTTGTCGTGAGTGAAATCAAATGGAAAGACAAGATCTAATCATTGATGTCCAAAAGTTCCAAACGCTATTAGATGAAAACTGTTTACCGAATTCCTCAGAAAAAATTAGCGAGTTCATCAAAGAGAAACTGAAAAATCATCCGACTTTGAGGGAAGGGCCTAAGAAGTCAACGATTGGTAAAATTAGGAACAGCGAGCTGAATCACAGCATCAACGACCACAATTTGATGTGTATCGCTTTCGCGTTTGGTATTCCCATGGAAGACCGAATGTCGCTTTGTGAGCCTGTAGACGAAACCGGCTCAACGATCACCGCGATAACGCTCGAAGCCACCCCAACAGTGGTCACCGAAACTCCGCCAAAACCCGTCATTCCGCCCGCGCCCCCCAATCTGGATTCGACGGATCCCAAAGTCCACAAACTCACCGCCGAGATCCTAAACCGGATTGACCAACTGGGTGAGCAGGTCTATCTTCAGATTTGTCACATGGAACCCTTCGTAGCGCACGGTCCTTTCCACACACGTCCCGATTTTGTCCGGACGTTGGTCGAAGGTTGCGAGGTCGAACCGGCTCTCTTCGCCTTGATCAGGGCCGCAGAGGAAAGCCAACGGTCGAGTCACCCTTCGTCGCTGAATTCTTCGTCACGCCTGCTGGCAGAAGTGAGGGATCGACTGATTCCGCTCACTTGGGGAAAAGACTTCGCAGCGAAGATGCTCAAACAGATCCAGACAAATGGTGTGAAGCTCGTCGAGGGTGTCGTGCAGCACCAGACGATCGCCGATGTCATGATGTCGGGTTATGATGTTCGGCCAATTGATGTCGATGAAACGGGGCTTGGTAAGGCCGCGATGCCGACGTGCCAATTACCCAATTCCGGCGGGGGATCCGTTAACGTTCTCCGCGGCGCCTGCGAATTCCTCCAACATCTTGAGACACAATTTAGCTCGCGATTTCTCGGGAACCATCGGATTTCCTCGGTCAATTCCACCCCAACATACGATGAGGCGACACTGAAACAGTTGGCGAGTCATCTCGATTCGTTCGTCACCACGCAGTCGAAGATCCGGGACCGAACGATCTATGCGGTTGTCCATTTTCCGGTCGATCCCCACGAACGAAACTTTCTGCGGCAAGTGATTACCATGATTTGCCAGCACGTCAAGCACCTGGTGTTTGTCGAGGTCATGGAAAATCCGACTCCCGATAATTCCCTGGAAGTCTCGATCCGTACCTGTCTCTTTTCCATCAAGGTCGATTGAAAATATGTCTCCCCTTTCGTTCCTCCCGGAAATAATTGATAAGCCCGTTTCGCTCTCTGGCAGTGGGGGGTTAGAGCGGGTTCATGCTTTTGATCGACGATCGATCGCGGCCATCAATGCCGCCTTGGGTGCCGGGCGACCGCTGCTCGTGCGGGGGGAACCGGGAGTCGGGAAAACACAACTCGCCGAAGCGGCTGCCCAAATGCTGCAGCGCGCCTTCATTCGCCATGTTGTCGATTCCCGGACGGAATCCCGTGATCTGCTGTTCGGCTTCGACGCCGTCATGCGATTGGCCGAAGCCCAACTCTGCAGCACCATCAAACTGCAACCCAATCCGGATCCCTCGAATCCGCATCCGAATGCCAATCCCAATTCCAATGACCTGTACGAACAACAGGTGCGTGAGCGGCTGAGAATCGAAAAATTTGTCCAGCCAGGACCTCTCTGGTGGGCGTTTAACTCGACCCACGCGGAACAACATCTCGCGCAACATCTTAATGGAAAACATGCCTCGCAGTTGAATGAAGGTCACAATCGGGCTCGCGCCCCGCATGGCTGGGTGGTACTGATCGATGAAATCGATAAGGCGGAAAGTGATGTCCCGAATGGATTGCTCGAAGCACTCGGTTCCGGCGAATTTCAGCCTCTGGGTGATTCGGGCCGGGTGAAAATGTCCGATCCCCCTCCGCTGATTATCATCACCACCAACGAAGAACGGATCCTGCCCGACCCCTTCGTACGGCGTTGCGTCGTCTTACATCTGGTCCTGCCGGATGTCACCCAGCAACCAGAAAAATTCCTCCAACTGCTGACCGATCGCGCCGAAGCCCATTTCCGGCAACAGGCCAGCCCCGAAGTCTATCGCAAAGCGGCCAAAATCCTGGCACGCGATCGTGCCACCGCGATCACTCATCAACTGCAGCCAAAACCCGGTCAGGCCGAATATCTTGATCTGCTACGAGCGGTCATCAGGCAGTCCGAGGTCTCGGGGAAATCCCCGCTGGATCTGCTCGACATCGTCGCCAATTATATCGTCCGGAAACCAATCGATATGCAACAGACAAGCGAATCCGATGCCTGAAGCGAATCACAGGCGGTTATCGAGACCGTGAACAAACGATTCAGGTTGAACAGTGTGGTTAATCGGCGTCAGCAGGGTGATTCATCGAATCCTGGCAGGAACTTGAGGCATGGCTTTTTCTCGTACACCCAAACTGGGACTGACCAGCTATGCCGATCTGATTGATCTGATGGGTCAACATCCGGACTGGTTCGACCGCCAATTCGACCGCCAACCGCACTTCTCGCTCGAAACCACCGCCGCACTCGGTTATGAATTCTCACCCCCACCACCCGATAAAACCGCGGAATCCGTCGAGTTGTCCCCTGACCCGGTTGACCCGGCAGGAATACCAGAGAATTCCGATCCCACGGTCGAGCCTGTCGCGACGCAATTTCACCCCGCACCGACCTGTTATTGGCGCGTCACCCGCTTTTTGTCGCTCACCGATCGGGTGCCGGAAACACGCCGCCGACGACGCCGTAAGAAAGATCGTTCTGCGGGGGATCTGGGTCGCATTCGTCAGGCCTTTGGCTTTTCGCTGGCCAACGCCTTGCCACGTGAACCACTGGCCCCCATGAATGCCATCACCACCCAATTACGTCGTGCGGCAAGTACCAGTCGCTCGCGCCATGAACTGGATCTGGCCGCCGCGGTCGAGCGGCTGAGTCGCGGTCAGTTCCTGTTTCAGGTCCCCAAACGACCCCGTCGTGTCTGGGGGCATGAGCTGCTCTGTCTCGAGGATCGAGCCACCCGGCTGACTCCTTACTGGTTGGATCAAGATGATGTGACGCTCGCCTTATCCCGACTGTATCCCGATTCCGGATTCACCCTCGCCCGGATGTTTGCCGGTCGCCGCCAATTCCAGATTTTGCATCCCTCAACCAGTTCTGGTCAAGCCGCCCCGCTTCCTCACCCAGGGACACTGGTCCTCGCACTCAGCGATCTGGGTGGCTTGGTCTCGACCACGAGGGATTCATCCGAGTACGACCAGTGGAAACGGTTTTGGCGGAAGCTGGGACGCCGGTATCAAGAGAACGGCAATCGTGCTGTGGCGCTGGTCCCTTGTCGGCCAGAGTTGATTTCGCCCGAGGTCGCTCGCTATTGGCAGATTCTCCCCTGGGGACCGGTGACGCGGGGGAAGGGTCCCGTCGAGGATCACGCGGCCTGGGAACAGCTGCTCACCCTGCTATCAGCGGCGAATCGACTGGAGCCGGAATTGTTACGCGCGATTCGGAAGTTGTTACCAGAAACGCGTGATGATCCCGGCTGGGAATCGCGGGTCTGGCAAAGCCCGTTGGTGGCGAGTCCACACAGTATCGCTGCGGATCTGGATACGAATGAACGAAACAAATGGTTTCCCCACCTGTTCGGGCAACAGCCGCAATCACTGCGGGAAGAAGTGCTCCGTTTAATTCGCCGTGCGCGGCAGAACGGGTTGGAAGATGTCTGGGTTGGGGAGTTACTGGGGTTAGATGGGGATTCGCAGCGTCTGATTCCGGCCAGGGATTTGGAATTGGCCGAGCAACAAATCTTGTCGCTGGCCGAGCCGGGGAATCGAGCGCAGCTGGACGACTATGCCCGTTGGTTGTCACGTCTGGGGAAGCAATTGTCCTCCTTGCCAGAGATGGATGAGAGCGTGCGAAAAGCACTCGCCAACATCGTGCAGCAGATTCAGGGTCGCAATGAAGGAGTGGTGGCCCCCTGGATGCCTTCCAGGGTGACACCCCAGCCAACGTTTCCTGAACGTCGATTCCAGCTGGAACAACGCGGTGATCGATTGCGCCTCAGGAAGGCCACCGAGATCGAGGGATCCGGCGATCGGCAGGTGAAGGTGACTGCCGCACGAACGGGTTGGGGAAAAAAGAGTGGGGAGCGGGGAATTCGATCCGAACAGATCGGCTCGTCACGGCCGGGGAGTCTGCTGGGGGAAATTCGGAGCAAGAGTCTTGAATTTCGGATTCAGGAACACGAGGGGGATCGTGCGGAATTTGCCGCACAGCGTTTCTGGCAATCGGGCAATTCTCCTGCCTGGGTACATCAATTTGGAATCGACGAATTCGGCCCATGGTGCTCGTTCGTCATCGAGGAAATCGAATCCTTTTTGCGTTGGATTCCAGCAGGTTCGTTTTTGATGGGGTCTGCGGAAACGGAAGCGGGTCGGCAACCAAATGAAGGGCCACAGCATGAAGTGACGATCAGCCCCGGCTTTTGGATGGGCGAAACTCC
The DNA here is from genome assembly GCA_945869955.1 of Schlesneria paludicola DSM 18645. GTDB lineage: Bacteria > Planctomycetota > Planctomycetia > Planctomycetales > Planctomycetaceae > Schlesneria > Schlesneria paludicola_B. Next base: position 1,428 of record CAMBQP010000069.1, on the reverse strand, counting down.
TTGTATTCAGGAGATCTGGTCAGCGGTGATGGGAAATTATCCGAGTCGATTTTCGGGACCTCAACGGCCGGTGGAAAACGTAAGCTGGGAACGAGTGCAGCGATTTTTTAAACAAATCAATCAAAATTTCCAGGGAATTTCGTTTCAACTGCCGACGGAAGCCCAATGGGAATATGCGTGCCGTGGGCCGCAGGGCGAGCACCAACGGGCATCGCGGTACGGTGATCTGGATGAGGTAGCCTGGTACCAAGGGAATAGCGGCAATCAAACGCATGATGTTCGGGGGAAAAAGCCAAATGGATATGGCTTATTTGACCTATTAGGAAATGTGTGTGAATGGTGTCAGGATTGGAGTTTCCGTCCCTATGATTTGAAACCGCGCACCAATCCCGTTTACGCACACAAAGTCAAACGGTCGTTAGGTCGAATGATTCGCGGGGGGAGGTGGGGAGATGAGGCGAAGGAAATTCGTGCGGCGACTCGTCGCGACAACGAAATCCAGTCGGTGCAAAGTCCGGTTGGGTTTCGCTGGATCCTGCCAGTGGAGGTGGGTGCGACACCGCGATCTGACCTGCTGACCGTCGGCGCCGACTTGACGAGCATCACAGAGACCGTCCGTACTCGAACACGTTCGAGCATAACTCTTGCGCCGCGGTCAGCTCGTTGGATGCAATGGACCGAAACGGCCAGCGCGCGCGAGCTTCGGATTCCCCCCACCAGGAAGATCAGTCTCGAATCGGATTGCGAGGTTCTGTATCTGGAACTCTCGCCCATGCCAAACTGGGGGGTGGAATCAGGCCGCGACTCTTACGGGTTATGGTGCGACCTCGAAGTCAATTCCTGCCGGCAGCGACTCCGTTGGATCCCTCCAGGTCAATTTGAAATGGGGTCACCGGAAACCGAATCGGGCCGATATGGGAACGAGGTTCAACATCCCGTGACGATCTCGACGGGGTTTTGGCTGTTCGATACCCCGTGTACCCAGGGATTGTGGTTGGCGGTGATGGGGGGTGAGAATCCGAGCCGATTTACCGATCTGGATCGGCCCGTCGAGCGGGTGAGTTGGGACGATTCGGTCGCGTTCGCGAGAAAACTTTCGGAGCGAATGGGGATTCATTTTGGATTACCAAGCGAGGCTCAATGGGAATATGCCTGCCGGGCGGGAAGCACGACGGCGATTTATACGGGAGACCTGGAGATCTTGGGTGATGGCAACGCCCCGGCGCTCGATCCGATTGCATGGTATGGGGGCAACAGTGGGCATGAATATGACCATGCCGACGGGGGTCCGATCACGTGGCTCAAAAATCAGCAGTATTCGTTCGAGAAGGGTGGGACGCGTCGAGTGAAAGGCAAACGACCGAATCGTTGGGGCCTGTATGATATGCTCGGTAATGTGTGGGACTGGTGCAGTGACTGGTATGGGGA
>CAMBQP010000068.1 GCA_945869955.1 Schlesneria paludicola DSM 18645 | reverse complement strand
GAGTGCCGGCATGTGCTCGTCGTTTGTCTCTCCTACCAGGATTCCCGCTTTTGGGTATTTCAAAAGCAGAAGGTGGCAGCAGACCCTCATCATTGAGAATCATTGAGCGGCAGGAACTTTTTTCGCCCCAGCCAACGGTTGCAGGTACTCGGGGTTAAGTTTGTCGCAGGACCAGAGCAGACCGCGAGTCACCATGTCGAGATAGCGAGGATCACCAACCGTGTCCGAATTGTGACCGATTGTCGTGCTGAAAACCCGTCCCTTACCATACTGGTTGGTCCAAGTCACCACGTAATCATCGACTTTACTTCCTGTATCCTGTCGGCCGCGAGCGAGTGGCTTGGCGGTAGGGAACAGCTTCAGGTTGTTGTAGAGCTCTTCATTGATGGTCGTCCAATTTTCCAGTGTTTTGGTCACCGGGTGATCTTTTTCGATAAAGGTAATTTCGATTGGTTTTTGTGGTCCATGTGCGGCAGATTGAATGCCAACAAACTGAAACCAATCATCTTTTCCGGGGAGGCGATAACTGTGCATAGCACAGTGAAGATTCACGGCGGGAAGCCCGTTTTTATGGGCATTCAGGATGTTTTCCACGTATTGGGGTTCAACGATATCGGAACTGCACTCGTCATGCAGCACAACGTCATAGCCTTTGGACCAATCGGCCTTGTCATACAAATCAAATCGAGCTTTGGTGCTGGTATCGTTCGAGTGAATCTGGGTCACTTCGACGTTGGCGCGTGCTTCAATCCCCTTTTTAAGCAGATCTTTCTGATTTCCATAATCATGGCAGCAGCCACCCGTAATGAGCAGTGCTTTTAAGGGTTTTGGCTTCGCTTTGACTTCCTGGCTGAATGCCGAATTCACAATACAAAAACAGGACCATGCGAGTAGCAGGCTGACAAACATTCGATTCATCGGGTCGACTCCGGGTTTGAGATCAAAAGAAACAGTCATTCCAAAAGTGCACAGGCCATCACGGCTCAATGTTCAAGCGTTATCTTAACCGACATCCTACCTGGATGCCTCAGACGCATTCGTTTTTTACGCTGAGGGAATTTTCAGGTAGGGAATTTTCCGGCGAGCCGAAACGGGCCGGAAGTTTCCATGATCCCTCGAATCCATCCAGATCGTCAATGTGATGGTGTCGAAAGTGGAGCGTCACACTGTAAATGACGACGCTGAGAATGATCAACGTTGCGAGCCCCAGAACTTGTCGTGCCAGACGTAGATTTTTCCGGGCCACAAATTGGTTAATGGCGCAAACCAACACCGTCATCGCGATTTTGAAATAAGCCATTCCTGCCATTCCCCAGCGATCCAGGAAATAGCGGGCAAAGGGGTTGGATTCGGTAAAACCTCCATCACCTCGTGTCAACAGCATGAAGGTCATCACCACGTCTAATCCGCTGACAATGATCAGCAGCAACGTCTCTTGCGGTAGTTTGATCAAGTCTGTCAGCACACGCCAGGGATTCCTTGCCTGCAACATGAATTCGCTCACTCGGGGAAAAGAATTGAACCAACATCCGGTCGATCGTTCACGACAATCCGGCGTAGTTGACGGCTGATGAATCACTGGCCGCTGATAAAGAGGCTGCGATGGCATTGAGAACTTCTTCATCGCTTGGATCGTTTGACTTCAGCAGAGGTTGCAAGGGAATGGGGACTTCGTCCATCCGATACGCGGTTCCGTGTCGATGAATTCCATAGACCGAAGAGGTGATGCGGAGGGTTGGCTCAAACGGCAACTTGCCATAAGAATTCTCAATCAAAATCGTGGGAATTTTTTCGAGATGACGCAGTCCCTCGGCAGAGAAACTCTCGATTCGCCTTGATCCGATTAAGACCACCACATCGGGTTCGCCCCGTTCCAGCAGGTCCGAGGCCGAGTACTCATTCGGATTGTAGCGGGGGTATCCTCGTGCCAGGTTGACACTGAAGGGATAGCCGGTCTGCCAGCAAAGAACGCTGTCAGCTCCCGAAACATCCCCGGCCACTCGCATGCGTCGAGCGTAAAATCGAGTGAATTGATTCAATTCGGTCACGAGTTGTAGCAAGGCTTCGACGTTTTGACTCCCGGTCGGCTGTTGTACCAGGCCGAACCCAAAAAAGACGATGCCGCAGCGGCAGGATTGCATTCGGGCCGCCAGATCTTTCAGTTGTGCGAGCGGCAGTCCGGTCGGGACCCCCGGTTCGGGTTCAAGACCATGCAACAAGGCTCGTAGCGTCCAGAGCGCTTCGAAATCCTGCTGGGGTTCGACCTGCAGGAACAAATCCGCCCGTTTTGAAGTTTCGGAGGGGGCCGAGTCAATAACGATCAGCGTTCGATCCGCGCGGCCACGTGGTGTCTGCATCCCCGCCCGCATCGTATATCGGTCCAAGTGTCGGGGTTGTTGTTGTATCGGATCTGAGCCCCAATAAATCACCAAATCGGCCCGATTTCGGATTTCACCCAGCGAGCAGGTGGATTCGCCAACTTGCTGTAGTGCCAGAATTGAGGGAGCATGCCCTTCGGATGCCGTGGTGTCAATTGTGGCGCCTAATCGATCCGCCAAAGCGACCGCAGCGCGTTGGCCAGCGGTACTACTTTGAGAAAGCCCATAAAAAAGAGGAGCTCGGGCATGTCGAAGAAATTCCGCCGCCTCATGAATGGCCGTTTCAAAGGGAATTTCCAGTCCACGGCGCGTTGCAGGGACCGAAGGCCGGGAATTTTGCTGCTCAAACCAATCCCCGATCAGGGAACAGAATGGCTGATAATCGACAATCCGCCCCTCGCGGACGGTGACTCGAAGGTCATCACAGACGCAAGCGCAGACCGTACAGGCAACGTCTTCAAAGATTTCATCAGCCACTTTGATTTCTCACGACGAACAGGGGATCCCGAGATTGCAAAGAGCCTAACGCAAATCGAATCTGTGTGTAACCGAATCGAACCGGTTTGATGGTTTGCTCATGAGGCACTCTGATCTAGAATCTGTTATTCTCCGCACCAGCGAATCCAAACGGTACGGAATTTTGTGATGAATGTGTGCCGATCAGTAGATTGACTTGGAAGGGAATATGAGACCATGAAGGTTTTGGTAACAGGAGCCACAGGGCTGGTCGGTTCAGAATTGGTCCCGTTCTTGAAAAAACAGGGCCATGATGTCTTTCGTCTGACGCGAGGAGCGGCCCATGATGCGACTGATGTCGTCTGGGATCCGCAGCACAACCAGTTGCCAAAAGGGCGAATTGAAGGGACCGAAGTGGTCGTTCATCTCGCCGGGGAAAATATTGCGGGCAAACGCTGGAACCCCAAGGTGAAAGAGGAACTGCGGCGGAGTCGGGTCGAGGGGACCAAACTGTTGTGCGAAACTCTGGGACAACTGGAAACTCGGCCCAAAACTCTCATCTGTGCCTCGGCGATCGGATTTTATGGTGACCGGGGCAACGAGATGCTCAATGAAACCTCGCCTGCAGGATCGGGATTTCTGGCGGGTGTCTGCCAAGAATGGGAAGACGCCTGCGCTCCCGCACGTCAAATGGGAATTCGGGTGGTGAATTTGCGAATTGGAGTGATCCTCAGTTCCAAAGGGGGGGCACTTGCCAAAATGTTGCCCCCATTCAAGATGGGAGTCGGCGGCGTTGTGGGAACAGGAAATCAATATTGGAGCTGGATTACGATTGACGATATGGTCGGAATTATTGATTTCTGTATCAAACAAGAGCGCATGTCGGGGCCGGTCAATGCCACCACTCCAGGCCCGGTGACCAACTATGAGTTCACCAAAACCCTGGGTTCTGAGATTGGTCGACCGACCATCATCCCCATGCCAGGGATGATCGCCAGGATTGCTCTGGGGGAAATGGCAAACGAACTGCTGCTCGCCAGTTCACGGGTTATGCCAAATCGACTCAGTGAAGCCGGTTACAAATTCCTTTATCCCAGCCTCGAACCGGCCCTGTCACACCTGCTTGGTTCTGCGAAACCTCATTAAGAGATTGTGTTTCGCCGAGTCCACACCAGGTAAGAACTCGATGCAGCCTGAAACTTGACGGTCCGCGAAACACATTTGAGGCAGTTCGCGGGGGGCGATGATGATTCATCACTCTCATCCCTCAAAAAAAACACGGCGAATCCGATTCCGGAAACGCCGTGTTACTTCAGTTTTATTTTGTCGGTTCTCGTCTGACCCGGCTTTTCGATCATCAAGTTCGTTGTATCAAGCTTCGATTACCAGTCGGAACGCATCGCTGAGCAGTGTCACCAATTTACCAACGAATCTCGCTGCATCGGCACCATTGACAACTCGGTGATCGTACGACAGCGACAACGGAAGCATCAGCCGTTCGACAACATCACCGTCAGACAATTGCAATTGTTTCTGGCTGCGCGACATACCAAGGATGGCCACTTCGGGGTAATTGACGATTGGTGTAAAGGCCGTCCCGCCGATACCGCCCAGATTGGTAATGGTGAACGTTCCCCCTTGCATTTCGCTCAGTTGTAGCTTCCGATCACGTGCTTTCGTAGCCAGTTCGGTCAGCTCTGCAGCGAGTTGCAGGATCGTCTTCTGATCCACATTCCGAATGACGGGAACAACGAGACCATTGGGAGTATCGACGGCGACACCAATGTGGTAGTACCGCTTGATCACCAGTTCTGCTTTGGCCGAATCGTAGCTCGAGTTGAAGTTTGGAAATTCTTTCAGGCATGCCACCACTGCCTTAAGAGCCAGGGCGGTCATGGTCACTTTCGCCGTCCCCTTGGGGGCTGTCTCGACGAAATGTTTACGTGCCGCTTCCGTTTCGGTGATATCCGCCAGATCATGTTGAGTGACGTGAGGAATAATCTGCCAAGCGAGGCTGAGATTATTTGCGACCGTCTTTTGCAGCTTGGTGTATGCGAGTCGATCCGTCGGACCATATTGAGCAAAATCCGGTAGTGGCGGTTCTACCAAACCACGGCCACCACCTGATCCCGATCCGGCAACTGCCTTTGCGACATCTTCCAGCGTAATCCGGCCCCCGGATCCCGTTCCAGGAATATTCGCCAGATTCAGGCCGAGCGATCGAGCCAGTCGGCGAGTTGCTGGACCCGCAGGAAAATGGACATCGCGTCCCGCTGACAATGTCGATGTAGCAGCCGGTGGCGTCACGTTTGGCTTATCATCGCCGTTTCGCTGACCGTGACCCGCCGTGACTGCTGCGGTTGCAGCGGGTTTGGCTGGTGCAATCTTCGAGGTGGCAGTCGATGCAACGGGCTCGAGCAATAACACGAGTTGTCCCGACTGGATTGTCTGTCCCTTTTTCACCAGGATTTGGGTGATTTTCCCGCCGTGAGGACATTCCAAATTCAAAACCGCTTTGTCGGTTTCGATTTCCATGACGAGATGTCCAGGCTCAATCGTCTCGCCAACGGCCACCAGGATGGCGGCGACATCACCACTCTTGACCCCATCACCGAGATTATCGGCCTTGAATTCGATCGTCATTCGTCAGTCTTTCCCAAGCTGTTTTATCAGAGAAATTTCAAGAGCGGCTTATTATGCGAATGCAGGATCCACTTTTTCGGGATCGATTCCAAGATCTTTCAGCACACCAGGGAGCTTCTTGGCATCGAACTGGCCGTCTTTGCTCATTGCCACCAACGTCGCATAGGCGACCGATTCGGCATCGATTTCAAAATGTCGTCGCAGGGCTTCGCGTGTTTCGCTACGCCCAAAACCATCGGTACCACACACCACATATTGACTTGGAACATACGGCCGAATCTGTTCCGCGACCAGTTGCACATTGTCGCTCGAGGAAATGATCGGGCCCTTAATTCCACTCAGTGTTTTCTCGATGAAGCTGATTTTTGGCTTTTTGTCCGGGTGGAGTCGATTCCAGCGCGTGACCGACTGGGCATCCCGCTTTAACTCGTTGTAACTGGTGACGCTCCAGACATCCGCAGTGACCTGATATTTTTCGGCGAGCAATTTTTGTGCGCGAATCACTTCCTGCAGAATTGTTCCACTTCCGAGCAACTGGGGTCGCTTGCCACGCTGGGCGTTGGTTACGGATGGATCCAGTGGATACATCCCTTTCACAATCCCTTCTTCCACACCGTTGGGCATCGTCGGCATGATGTAGTTTTCGTTGTACAGCGAAAGGTAATAGAAAATATCTTCCCCTTCGGCATACATTCTTCGAAGACCGTCTTGAATGATGACGCAAAGTTCGTAGCCGAAAGCCGGATCGTAGGCGATCAGATTCGGTACTGTTCCCGCCATCAATTGGCTGTGACCATCTTCGTGCTGCAGACCTTCACCGTTGAGTGTGGTTCGCCCGGAAGTCCCTCCGCACAGGAATCCCTTACAGCGAGAATCTCCTGCGAGCCAGATCAGGTCACCGACGCGTTGGAAACCAAACATCGAGTAGTAGATGTAAAAGGGAATCATGTTCATGCCGACATTGGCATAAGCGGTTCCCGCTGCGACAAACGAGGACATGGCTCCCGCTTCATCGATCCCTTCCATCAGGATCTGCCCTGTTCGGGATTCTTTGTAGGCCTTGGGAGTTCCCGCGTCGACCGGTGTATACAACTGACCTTTGCTGGAATAAATCCCAAATAGTGAGAACAGGGCTTCCATACCAAATGTTTGCGCTTCATCAGGAATGATCGGTACGATCCGAGTCCCTATGTTTTTGTCGCGAATCAATGACTTGATCGTTTCTGAGAGAACCGTCGTTGTCGAGCGTGCGCGTGTCGAAGTGGCCGCCTCTTCAATGAGATGCGTAGCGGTCGGAATCGTTAATCGTTCCGTGGTTGGAACTCGAATGGGAAGATATCCCCCCAGTTTTTTCCGATGATCGTGCAGGTACTTCATCTCAGGACTATCGGCCGGCGGCCGATAGAAGATCGCAGCCTTGGCCTGCTCGTCAGTCAGCGGAAGATCAAATCTGTCTCGAATATGAAGTAAAGACGGGTCCAGCAGTTCTTTTGTCTGGTGGGCGGTGTTCTTCCCTTCACCCGCTTCACCCATACCAAAGCCTTTAACCGTGTGGGCCAGCACAACGGTTGGGGCTCCCTTGTGACCGGTCGCGGCGTTGTAAGCGGCATAAACTTTCACGGGATCATGTCCACCCCGGCGGAGTTCCCGGATCTGGTCATCGCTTAAATGTTCAACCAATTTCAGCAAATCAGGATGTCTCCCGAAGAAATCATCGCGAATGTAAGCCCCGGATTCGACGCTGTACTTCTGGAACTGTCCGTCCACGACCTCACCGAGGGTTTTCACCAGAATGCCACTTTCATCGGCATCAAACAGAGGTTGCCAGTCGCTACCCCAGACAATCTTGATCACATTCCAGCCGGCACCCCGGAAGATTCCTTCTAGCTCTTGAATGATCTTGCCGTTTCCACGAACAGGGCCATCCAACCGCTGGAGATTACAGTTCACGACCCACGTCAGATTATCGAGTCGCTCACGCGAGGCCATCGAGATAGCCCCCAGCGATTCGGGTTCGTCAATTTCACCATCTCCCAGGAAGGCCCAGACGCGGGATTTTGACGTATCCAGCAGGTTACGGTGCTGCATGTAACGCAGGAAACGAGCCTGATAGATTGAGCAAATCGGACCGAGACCCATCGAAACCGTGGGGAATTGCCAGAAATCTGGCATCAACCACGGATGCGGATACGATGACAAGCCCTGACCGCGAGGAAGTTCTCGACGGAAATTGATCAGGTTCTCTTCAGTGAGTCTCCCTTCCACGAAGGCCCTGGAATACATTCCTGGCGAGGAGTGGCCCTGAAAATAGATCATGTCTCCGGTGTGATCATTGGTCCGTGAATGGAAAAAATGATTGAACCCGATTTCGACGAGTGTTGCGGACGAGGCAAACGTTGAGATATGCCCCCCGACACCTGACCCTGTCCGATAAGCTCGGACAACCATCGCCATCGCATTCCAGCGAATGATACTGCGAAGCCGACGTTCAATTGCGCGGTCACCGGGGAACGCGGGTTCGGCTTCCGGGGGAATTGTGTTCGTGTAAGGTGTCGTCAGAGACGGAACAATCGGCACAGCATAGGCTTGAGCCCGCGAGTAGAGCCGCGTCAGCATATGACTGAGGGCTTCGGGGCCATAACGGTGGAGCAGATCATCCACCGACTCTAGCCATTCATCCATTTCCTGTGGATCAATCATGGGAGCCATCACGTCGGTAATTTCGTCGGCAGAAGTCACGACATTGGACACGGGAACAATCTCCATTCGTCGACCTGCGGCGGGTGCTGTCAGAGTACTTGCCATATTCTTCGCCAATCTCGTCTTTTTAAATCAGACTCGGTGATCACGATCGGCACAACCGCATCCAACGGTTGCACCGACCATCATCCTCTTGTTTTAAACTGTATTTCGACTGTATCGCTCAATCCCAATCTTCCCAACCCAAACGACAACACATGATAGCAGGTCATTTCCAGTCTGCACAGATTGGGGCAACCCAGTTTTGTTCGTCTCGTTCTTTGACCGGAATTTTATCCTTCTTCCAGAAATTCGACCATATTCGAGGGATTCAGGCCATCCGCGAACTTTGAACTTCCAGTACCATCCTGTGTTGTTCCGAGATCGTTGTAGCGTGAATTCACTTCCACAACCAGTTTGCAAGCAAATCAAGCGGTTCAATCCAGACTGACTATTTCTCGTTTTTTCCGGAATTCCGCAAGACCGTCTTTGGGGAACAGCGAGGCAATTGTTCCAAAATCGTTTCGGTGAGGAGGAACGATCTCGTCGAAAAAATTTTGGGCAGCGAGATTCGACAGCGATTTTTTGTTGTTGCTGAAGATTGCAGAGGATTGCAATGAGTCGCCTTTCGCTGCACAATCCGGCCAAGTTCGCTGAAAATTTCCTTTTCACGATTTTTCGTTTGACGATTTCTGTTTTCGGGATCAATGATGTCAGTCAAACCATGGGGCGGGGCTTTTGACGCGCAGACCGATCCGCGTGTCGAAAAATTTACCGAGTCGATTTCGTTCGACAGTCGTCTGGCCGCGGTGGACATTCGCGGATCGCAAGCCCATGCCCGCATGCTGGCCTCCGTCGGATTGCTCACCTCGGACGAGTCACGACAGATCATCGAAACCTTGGCGGAAATTGGGGGTGAAATTGCGCGGGGCGAAATGGTCTGGAAGACCGAGCTTGAAGACATTCACATGCACATCGAATCCGCGTTGATTGCACGGATCGGCGATGTCGGTCGCAAACTCCACACCGCTCGCAGTCGGAATGACCAAGTTTCTACGGATCTGAAGCTTTATGTCCGAGACTCGTTAACCACGATTGACGGGCTGTTGCGGGAGCTGCAGCGAGCCTTCGTGGATCGTTGTGCCTCGGATGCCGACGTCGTCTTACCCGGTTTCACCCACCTGCAACGCGCACAACCGGTGATGGCGGCCCATTATTGGCTTGCTTATTGCGAAAAATTCCAACGCGACCGCGAGCGGATCGCAGATTGCCTCAAGCGGGTCAACGTGCTTCCCTTGGGGGCCGCCGCTCTTGCGGGAACATCGCTGCCGATCGATCGTCATGAAACCGCACGATTGCTCGGTTTTACGGGTTCCTCGACATCCCTTTCCTTAGAGCCTGCCGTCGCCGCGAACAGCCTTGACGTTTCCAGTGACCGCGATTTTCTCGCGGAATCGATTTTTGATCTCTCGCTGATTGCTGTCCACTTGAGCGGTTGGGCGGAGGAATGGATTTTGTGGTGTACCACGGAGTTTGGCTTCCTCAAGCTGCCAGACGCGTACACGACGGGGTCGTCGATCATGCCGCAAAAACGAAATCCCGATGTGCTTGAGCTGATTCGGGGAAAATCCGCCCGGGTGATTGCGGACGTGACGCAAATTCTGACCCTGCTGAAGGGCTTGCCTTTGGCTTACAATCGTGACCTGCAGGAAGACAAGCTTGCTTTTTTCGATGCGATCGACACCGTTCAAGCGTGTTTGGAACTCGCGCCCAGTATTGTGCGGTACGCCATGTTGAAGGTCGAAACCATCAACGCCCGCCTGGAAGAGGGCTTTCTGGATGCCACAACGCTGATGGAATACCTGATCGGTCGAGGAGTCCCCATGCGGACCGGTCACGAAGTTGTCGGAAAGCTGGTGCGGTTATGCGAATCCCGTCAGTGTAAGCTGGCAGATCTGTCGCTGGCCGAGTTGCAAACGGCTCATGAAAAAATCGAAGCGGGAGTCTCGGATTTTATTGGTGTCAAAAATGTTGTCGCTCGTCTTGCCAGTTTTGGCAGTGGCGGTCGAATCCCCGTCCTGCAGCAGGTCGCTGCCTGGACACAACGATTAACCGAGTGACGGTGCCGATCACTTCGGCAGGTTCTTTCCCAACAGACATCCGAAATCCCTGGTTGAGACTTCGAAATCTTTCCGTAATTCATTGGCGGTTCGACGAACGCAGGAGATTTTCCTATCGTGAATTTCCCTGAAACAATGATGTCTGTATTCCTGCGAAAACATCCTTGATGGCGTTGATTTCATGGTCTCATTTTGTGACAAAAGATCGATCGCTTGCCTTGGGCGAATCGCAGGCCCGCAAGCCCCCCTCTGGGTTTGTTTTGTTTCACTGATTTTATTGGCGGGGTTGCTGCTGGCGGGGCCAGGCATCGCTCACGCCAGTGAACCACCCACCCTTGCGCAGAGTGAATTTTTCGAGGCTAAGATTCGTCCCGTCCTGATCGAGCATTGCTATCAATGTCATAACTCGTCCACCGGGGCTGAAGGGGGGTTGTCGGTTGACGATCGGAAGGGGATGCAAAAAGGGGGTGATCGAGGAGTGATTTTTGTACCGGGGCAACCTCGATCGAGTCGCTTGATTGCCACATTGCGGCATGAAATTGAGGGACTGAAGATGCCACGGGGAGCTGGCCAGCTCGAACCACAAATCATCGCCGACTTTGAACGCTGGATCGAGATGGGTGCTCCCGATCCGCGCGACGCCCCCCCATCGTCGGCAGAACTGGCGCAGTCGACTTCCTGGGATTCGGTTCGCGAACGCCGCATGCGTTGGTGGAGTTTTCAGCCGGTCCGCCGTCCCGCGATTCCCCCGGTCCGAAATCCAGCCTGGTCAGATCACCCGATTGATCACTTCATTCTCGCTGCTCAAGAAGAACGGGGTTTGTCCCCCTCATCAAGAGCGCAGAACATGACACTCCTCCGCAGAGCGACATTTGCACTGACCGGACTTCCTCCGACACCGATCGAAACGGCGACCTTCCTGGCGGATGCATCCCCAGAAGCTTACGAGAAATTGATTGATCGCTTGCTGGAATCGCCACGATTTGGTGAACGCTGGGCGCGTCACTGGATGGACCTCGTTCGTTATTGTGAATCGCATGGGAGCCAGGGGGATCCGGAGTTGCCCAACGCCTGGCGGTATCGCGACTATTTGATTCGAGCGTTGAACAACGATGTCCCCTATGATCAACTCGTTCGTGAACACCTGGCGGGAGACCTGCTGGAGCAGCCGCGTCTGAACGAGGCCGAATCGCTCAACGAGTCCGCCATTGGTACCGCGCACCTGCGAATGGGTGAATTTGGATTTGTTCCCGTCGATGCACTCGATGACCAAGTCAAGGTTGTTGACAATCAGATCGATGTCTTTTCCAAGGCCTTTCTTGGGCTGACCGTTTCGTGTGCTCGTTGCCATCACCACAAGTTCGACCCGATCAGCCAAGAGGACTTTTACGCCCTGTATGGGGTATTTGCGAGTTGTCGTCCAGGACAGATTCTGGTCGATTCGCCAGACCGTCTTTCAAAAAACCGTGACGAGTTGACGCGATTAAAAGGGCAAATCCGGGAGCAGCTCGCAGAGGCCTGGTTGGGGGCCAGCCGACCGCTCGTCGAGCAATTGCGGCAGTTAGAGCAACGTGCGACCGAACGAGCCGAATACCAGCGTCAGGAAAAACAGCTTCGTGCCGAGATCTCTCGGATTGAGCAACCCGCTCAGCAGGCGGTCATGAAAGCGCGTGGCCAATCACTGGCAGCAGGACTTCCCGTGCCGAATTCCCGCTGGAGCTTTAACGGAGATGCCCGCGACAGTCTCGGTCAATGGCATGGAGAACTGGAAGGGGAGGCCACCTTTCGTGCAGGGAGACTCGTGCTGAACGGTAAAAATGTTCGCATGCGAACGAAGCCAACTACCAAAGACATCGGTGAAAAAACGCTGGAAGTTTGGGTCAGCCTGGCGAATCTCGAACAGCGTGCAGTGGGGATCCTGACCATCGAATCCGACGAGGGTGCGAACTTTGATTCGATCGTCTACAGCGAACTTGACCCCCAAGTCTGGATTGCCGGAAGCGACTATTTTCGTCGGACACAAATGACCGGGGGGCCAATCGAACAGGGGGGGCCAAATCAGCTAATTCATCTCGCCATCGTCTATCGACTCGATCACAGCATTACCGTGTACCGCGATGGACAGCCCTATGGCGCTGGCTATTCCCGGGGAATGCTTCAGTCGTTTCCGACAGGAAAAGGGAGAATTTTGATTGGGCAACGTCATCCGGGGAACGGAATTCCGCTGTTAGCCGGAGAACTCGACGAAGCCAGATTTTACGATCGAGCCCTCGCGGCTGAGGAAATTTCGATGTCGTTTCTTGCCGGGCCAGAAGGGGTTTCGCGAGCAGAGATCCTCGAGTCACTCGCTGCCGACGAAGCGACGCAGCTGCGGAAACTCGATGCCGAGTATGCCCAGGTGATTCGCGAGATCGCGGCTCGGGATGAGTCGACCTTGTCGTTAACCAAGTCCTTTGCCGACGCGCAGCAGAACTCGTCGAATCCGCTTCATCCCTGGACACAACTTGCGGGACTTCCTCCCGAGGCGATCGCAGAGGGTTGGAACAAACTGGTGTCGCAATCACAAACGACCGTCGAGGAACGCCGTCATGCCAACAAGCAACAATTTCACTCGGGCTGGGATTTGACTGCGGGCGCGATCTCGGAATGGTTTCCCTCGGGGACCGGTCTGGCTGACACTGCCTCGTTGGGGGGCGAGTTCAGCGTGGAAATCGAGGGGGATCCGATCTTACGAGGGATCTATCCGGCGGGAGTCTATTCTCACAAGCTCTCCCGAAAACAGAATGGTGTTTTCACCTCGCCACGCTTTGTGATTCCTACGGACAATGTCAGCATCAAAGCGCTGGGGGATCAGAGCACGGCGCGACTGGTGATCGAGAACTATCCGCTGGGGAACGGCGGAATCTATCCGGCCACGCGACTGAATCGAGACGAAATGGGTTGGATACGACTGGATACCTCGTATCGGAAAGGTTCGCACGCTTATTTTGAATTTGTGACGGATGATTCTGATCGGGCCTACTTCGGCGTTGCACAGGTCGCCTTTCATGAAGGGACAGCCTCACCACAGGAATGGATTCAACCGATTCAGCACCTTTTACGGCAACCATCCCCTGCTTCGGTGGCAGAACTGATTGCGTGTTACCAAACGGCGTTCCGCAGCGCGATCGCCGCGTTTCAGAATGGCCGGATGTCGGATGAAGAGGCCCTGTTTCTGGATCATTTTGTTCGCAGCGGACTGCTCCCCGTAACGCGAGAACAGCTGCCCGGTGTTCGTGGTCTGGTCGAGGAATACCGTCAACGAGACCGCGAGATCACGATGCCACAACGTGCCCCCGGTGTCCGCGAAGCGGCCGCATTTGATCAGCCGCTGTTTGTTCGCGGCCGCCATACGGCACCGGCAGATCCGGTGCCACGTCGGTTTCTTGAATCGCTGGGGGGCAA
This sequence comes from Schlesneria paludicola DSM 18645, assembly GCA_945869955.1. GTDB lineage: Bacteria > Planctomycetota > Planctomycetia > Planctomycetales > Planctomycetaceae > Schlesneria > Schlesneria paludicola_B. The sequence continues at coordinate 13,474 of CAMBQP010000068.1, read as the reverse complement.
ACCTTACGACGGTTCGCAAAGTGGTCGACGGCAATTGGCCGAGGAAGTTTCCAGCCCGAACAACCCGCTCACCGCACGTGTGATGGTGAATCGACTCTGGTCTCATCTGTTTGGTAACGGGATCGTCGGGACCGTGGATAACTTTGGGCGTTTGGGAAATAAGCCCACTCACCCCGAATTGCTCGATTATTTGGCGGTCGAATTCATGGTCGATCAAAAATGGTCGATCAAAAAAATGCTCAGGCTGATGATGACTTCGCAAACTTACCAACAGTCCGCGATCCCAACGCTCACGGCCCGACAGCGCGATTCGAACCGGGCGTGGCTGTCGCACATGCCGATTCGTCGTCTGGAGGCGGAAGCGATCCGGGATTCGATTTTATCGGTTTCCGGGCAGCTGAACCTGTCGATGTATGGCCCAGGGGTCAATGTGTACTTTGTCAATAAAACCGAGGGGGGAGGTCCGGTGGGACCGCTGGATGGGGATCGGCGGCGGAGCATCTACCTGCGGATTCGCCGGAACGCCAGCAACCCGTTTCTGGAAGTTTTTGACGCCCCCAAGCCCTCGACAACTCGCGGAAAACGAGATGTGACCAATGTTCCCGCGCAATCGCTGACCATGCTGAACGATCCCTTTGTCATCGATCAATCGATGAAATGGGCCAACAACGTCCTTCGTGATGATCTTGGAATGGAAGCCCGCATCCAACAGATGTTTGAAACCGCTTTGAGTCGTCAGCCGCATGAGGCCGAACTGCAAGCGGCGGTCAGCTATGTTGCCGACCTGGCCCTGCAGCATGATGTGGCTGCGACCGAGATCCAGAGCAGTCTTGCCGTCTGGCAAGACTTCGCCCATTCGCTGTTCTGTCTGAAAGAATTTCTCTATGTCGATTGAACACCGGAATCTCTTGCCGAGCTTTTCCAGACGATCACTGCTCTGCCGCAGTTCGGCGGGATTTGGAATGGCCGCACTGGCCGGACTGATGGCGTCTCGACCGGGCCTCGGTCAAACGGCGGAGGCAAGTGGCCATCGTGTTCGTCCCGCGCGGGCGAAAAGTGTGATTTTTCTGTTCATGTCAGGGGGCGTTTCACATGTGGATACCTTTGATCCCAAGCCACGACTGAAGCTCGATCACGGGAAATCGATGCCTGTTCCGGTCAAGCCAACGATGTTCAATGCAAACGGGAACATCATGGCGAGTCCCTGGGAGTTCAAGCAGTATGGTGAATGCGGCCTTCCCGTGAGTGATCTTTTTCCTCAGATTGGGTCGTGTGCTGACGAGTTGGCAGTGATTCGTTCGATGACCAGCATTGGTAACGAGCATGCCCAGGGGAACTATTTTTTGCACTCAGGGTTTTCTCAGGCGGGGTATCCCAGTGCCGGGGCGTGGGTCACGTACGGCTTGGGGACCGAGAACGAAAACTTACCGGGTTATGTGGTTCTTGCCAGCGGTGGCTCTCCTTTGGGTGGGATCGGGATCTATGGCAATGGATTTCTTCCTGCCGTTCATCAGGCCTCGCTGATTGATCCGAGTCGGTCCGAACCCCTGGCGAATATTGTTCCCCGTGAAGCCTCTGATCGGCAGCGTCGGCGACTAAAGTTTGTCGAACAACTGGACCGTCGGCACCTGCGTGAGTTGGGCGATGACAGCCAGATTGAGTCGGCAATTCAGAACTATGAAACGGCATTTCGGATGCAGACTGCGGTCCCTGCCCTGGTCGACTTGTCGGAAGAGACTGCTGCGACCCGGCAACTCTACGGACTGGACTCACCCGTTAAAGAGACCGCCGCTTATGCAGAGCAATGCCTGCTGGCGCGGCGACTGGTCGAGCGAGGAGTCCGGTTCATCGAGCTGACCTGCCTGCCCAGACCAGCCGAACTGGGGCAGATCGGAAACCCCTGGGATCAGCATGGCGGGCTGAAAACGGGGCATGGCGACATGGCTCAACAAGTGGATCAGCCAATTGCCGGATTGATCCGTGACCTGAAATCACGGGGACTGCTGGACGAAACCTTGATCGTCTGGGCGGGGGAATTTGGCCGGACGCCGTTTGCTCAAGGAAGTGACGGCCGGGATCACAACCCTTACGGTTTCAGCGTCTGGCTGGCGGGAGGCGGGATCAAGGGTGGAACGACGTACGGAGCGACCGATGAATTGGGCTATCACGCGGTCGAGAACGTGGCGACCGTTTACGACCTTTGGGCGACGGTACTGCATCAACTGGGTGTGAATCATGAAGCGTTAACGTATCGATCAGGTGGTCGTGATTTTCGTTTGACGGATGTGCATGGCTCAGTGATTTCTTCGATCGTCTCGTGACCATGCGGGAAGGTTTGTCCCAGTGTTGTGTCGCTTGAATCTTCGTCACTGCCGACGCAAAATTGCCGACGCAATTTCGCTGTCGCCGCAATTACCGTTCATTGCGGACATCACTGTAGAAAAGGCCGAGAGGGCATTCCATCGGAAATCCAAGGTCGGTGATCCAACGTATGGGGTGGGTTGTCGACGTACACATGTGTCATTGTGAACAGATTTGTTAGCATATTACGGGCGCATTTTTTACGGGCGCGTTTTTGCTGTCTGTGGGATTGAGTTGGGAGCTGACGATGCTGATCGGGTGCGTGATTGTCTACATGGCTTTAACCGTGGCCGTGGGAATTTATGCCGCGGGACGTGTCCATAGTGCAAAAGACTTTATGGTGGCGGGGCGATCACTGCCGCTGTACATGAATTTTGCCTGCGTCTTTGCCACCTGGTTTGGTGCGGAAACCGTACTCTCCGTGAGCTCGAAGTTTGCGCACAAGGGGATGGGATTCGTCTCGGGAGATCCCTTCGGAGCTGCAACCTGTCTGATTCTGGTGGCGTTCTTTTTCGCGCGAACGTTCTACTGCATGGAACTGCTGACGATTGGTGATTATTACCATCTGCGATACGGAAAGTTTGTTGAGGTCATCACCTCGCTGGGAATTGCGAGTTCCTATCTTGGCTGGACAAGTGCCCAGTTATCCGCGCTGGGACTGGTGATCAACGTGTTGTTTCCACAACTTGAGCTCAATCAATCCATACTGATTGGTGCGGCGATTGTGACCGTCTATACCTTGTTCGGCGGGATGTGGTCGGTGGCTTTTACCGATGTGATTCAAACCGCAGCCATCGTGATCGGCTTGATCCTGGTGGCCCTGCTTCTCGGCAATCGAGCGGGTGGGTTCGATGTCGTTTTTGCGGAGGCGCAGAAACAGGGTAAGTTAGATCTGTTCCCTCACATTACGGCGGCAGCGTGGATGACTTTTATTGGAGAATTCATCACGATGTCGCTCGGCTCCATTCCCCAACAGGATGTGTTTCAGCGAGTCACCAGCGCCAAGGATGAGCGGACCGCCTTTTTTGGTACGCTGGGTGGTGGATTATTTTATTTCGCGTTCGCCTTCGTCCCCATGTTTATTGCCTTTGCTGCGACGGTCATTGATCCAGCCTATATCGCGCACTTTGAATCGACAGACCCCCGGGCGGTGCAGAAAATCCTGCCGACTCTCATTTTGAATGCGACCCCCATCTGGTGTCAGGTTTTGTTTTTTGGCGCAGTCTTGTCGGCAATTCTGTCGACGGCGAGCGGGACATTGCTGGCCCCTGCAAGCCTGATCACAGAAAATGTGCTGCAGCCATTCACCAAACATTTCAGCGACAAAAAAATGCTGATCTTGCTACGAGTGATTCTGGTGCTGGTCGGGATTGTTTCCACCTGGATTTCAGTGAATTCGAAGAGCACGATGTATGAAATGGTCGAGGGGGGATACAAAGTCACGCTGGTTGTTGCCTTTGTCCCATTGGTCTGCGGTATTTACTGGTCGCGGGCCTCAACTCAGGGCGCGATTTTTTCCATTCTGTTGGGTGTCCCGGTCTGGCTCGGGACAGAATACATCTACGCGGAAGAGAGCGAGCAGTTATGGCGCTGCGTTCCGCCGCATCTTTATGGACTCGCTGCCGCATTCATCGGCATGGCCGTCGGCTCGATGATGAAGCCGTGGATTCACCACCGTCAGGGGGATGCGGCGGAACTGGCGAAACGACGAGCGATTCCGGCGGGGCACTAAAATCCCGCTCAGCGAGGAATTGCCGCTCTTTCGCGAGGACCTGCCAAGGGCGAGTTCTCGCCTGTTGCAGGTCCTCGCCCATTGGGAAATTTGTTCTCCCCAAAAAATGATCAGGACTTTTTCCGCACGCGGTCAATTTTGGACAGAAACTTGGGCGGAGGGGGTGAATCGTTCGAGTCGATCGCCAATGGCCGCTGCTCTTCTTCGGAAAGCTGCAGACTGGCTGGCATGGTTTCGGGTTGATCCACGACCCGCTCAATATCCGCTCCGACCTGATTCAACTTCTGCTCGAGGTGTTCGTAACCACGGTCGAGGTGGTAGACTCGGCGAACGACCGATTCGCCGTCTGCGGCCAGTGCTGCCAGCAGCAAAGCGGCACTCGCCCGCAAATCAGACGCCATGACACAGGCTCCGGAAAGGGTCGAGATGCCGCTGATGATCGAACAGGCTCCTTCACGCCGGACCTGAGCCCCCATGCGCATCAGCTCAGGAATATGCATAAACCGGTCAGGAAAGACTTTGTCGGTCACGACGCTGATTCCGGTCGCAATCGAGAGAAGTGCCGTGAATTGGGCCTGAACATCTGTGGGAATTCCGGGATAGGGAAGGGCGGTAATGTCCAGCGCTCGGAGCTGATCTGGAGCAGTGACCATCGCCGTACGGCCATTGAGTTCAATGGTGACACCCATCATGCGCAGTGCGTCAATGACTCCCGCCAAATGTTGGGGATCCAGATTTTCGATTTGCAATCGTCCGCCGGTGATCGCTGCTGCGATCAGCAGTGTGGCCGCTTCAATCCGATCCGGGATCACTGTGTAATCGACCGCATTCAGTTCCTCGACCCCCTCGATTCTGAGAAGGGGGGTTCCAAGACCTTCAATTTTGGCTCCCATGGCGTTGAGATAGCCCCCCAGATCAACGACTTCCGGTTCGCAGGCGGCAGCCGAAATGGTGGTCACCCCTTTCGCGAAGATCGCGGCACACATGACATTACACGTTCCCGTGACGGTACTGCCAAACGAGCCACCGAGGTAAATATCGGCACCCACCAAACGGTCCGCATGGGCAAAGACGTAGCCACGATCGATCGTAATCTGGGCACCGAGGGCTCGAAGCCCCTTCAAATGCAAATCGATGGGCCGGTGACCGATGTTGCAACCACCGGGAAGTGAAACACAGGCACGGCCTCGCCGACCCAGCAGTGGCCCCAGGACGCAGACACTCGCCCGCATTCGCCGGACCATTTCATAGTCGGCCAAACATCGCTGCTCGTCAGACGTCGTGAGTGCCAGTGCACCATCAGGTCGACGATCGACAGTCATCCCCAAGGATCGCAGGACGCTCGAGAGTGTATTCACATCGACCAGATCAGGGACCCCATGCAATACGGAGGTCCCCCTGGCGACTAATGCTGCCGCCATAATTGGTAACGCGGCATTCTTGGCACCGCTTACGCTGACCCGACCACGCAGAGGTCTCCCTCCACGTACCACAAACATGTCCATCCTTGGACCTCCCCCGAGATGATGTGCATCCAGCTGCCGGTATTGAACCAGTCTGAGTCATTTGCAGCAAGCCGAATTTGCCGAAGTCGCCTCGATCAACTTTTCAACACGGGGCCCGTCCCTTACAGTAGTCACTTCACAACAGTGGTCACTTCATCGATTTGACTCCGCAGCGTAAAGGGGAATGACCTTGGCAGAAAAGAAACCGGATTTTGACGAGTTTCTCGAAAAATTTCGGAAACATCGCGAGTTGATGACGGAAGAACTGCACAAAGTGATCGTTGGGCAGGACGCGGTCATCGAACAGATCTTGGCAGCGATCTTCACCGGTGGCCATTGTCTACTCGTTGGAGTACCAGGTTTGGCAAAAACGCTGACAGTGTCGACGATCGCCCAAATTCTGGATGTGCGGTTCAAACGGATCCAATTTACGCCGGACTTGATGCCGTCTGACATCACTGGCACGAATGTGCTGGATGAAAATGATGCCGGGCGTCGCGAATTCCGATTTGTGGAAGGCCCTGTATTTACGAACATTCTGCTCGCCGATGAAATCAACCGGACCCCGCCAAAAACACAAGCCGCACTGCTGCAGGCGATGCAAGAGCGAGAAGTCACGGTCGGCCAGACAACTTATCAGCTTCCCGAGCCCTTTTTTGTGATTGCCACACAGAACCCGATCGAACAAGAGGGGACCTATCCGTTGCCCGAAGCGCAACTGGACCGTTTCATGTTCAACGTCAAGGTCGATTATCCAAATCTGGCCGAAGAAGAAATGATCTTGAATGCGGGAAACGGCAGTGAACGACAAGAAGTTCGTAAGGTCCTTTCTGCGAAAGCGATTCTGTACTTGCAAAAGCAGATTCATGCCATCGAAATCGGCCCGTTAACCGTGAACTATGTTGCCAGATTGGTTCGAGCAACACGCCCGCTGGATGATTCCGCGCCGAAGTTCGTTCGGGAACTTGTCGACTGGGGGGCAGGTCCCCGCGCAGGCCAATTCCTGATCGCTGGTGCCAAGGCGATCGCCGCCATGGATGGAAGGCCCAGTGTGGCAATCGAGGATATTCGGCGAGTGGCCATTCCCGTACTCAGGCATCGGCTGTCGACCAATTTCCAGGCACAAGCGGAAGGAATGTCGGCAGAATCGGTGGTGACACGGTTACTGGACGAGATTCCCGCACCAAAAATACCGAAATACGTCTAATCAGGAAATACGTCTGGTCATTGGGTGAGGGAATCTGTTCCGCACGGGACAAAACCGATTCGGCGGGTTGCATTTTGAGGACAGCCGATATACTTCGTGAAAATGAAATTCGAACTTGTTTGCTGCGTGGGTTCTCGACCGAGCCGCGTTGCATTCGTCTCTGAGGAATAAGAAGCCGAAATGGATAATGAGCTGAAAGACCAGTGCCAAAAGTTGATCGACCGCATCCTCCATCTGCGGGGGTCTCTTTGACTGCGATACCAAGAATCAGCGTATTGCAAAAATCAATGAAGCGATGGGAAGCCCCGGTTTCTGGGATCACCAGGAAAAAGCCCAGGTCCAGGTCAATGAGCTAAAAACGTTAAATGCGTCGCTGAAGCCGATCAACGAGCTTTATTCCGGCTCCGAGGATCTCGCCGTTCTCGTGGAATTCGCCGAGGCCGAAGAAACACCAGAAACGATTGCGGAAATTCAGCAAACGGTGGAACGGCTGCAACAACAGTACGAAGAAGTTGAGCTGCAGGCGATGTTGTCGGCCCCAGAGGATGCCAATTCCGCCTATGTGGCGGTCCAATCGGGTGAAGGGGGAACGGATGCACAAGACTTCGCTGAAATGCTGGTCCGAATGTACCAGCGTTGGGCAGAAGGTCGAGGCTTTGCGACGGAATTACTCGAAGCCTCGCCGGCGGAAGAAGCGGGAATTCACTCGGCAACGCTGGTGATTCGTGGCCCCTACGTCTTTGGACTTTTGAAGGGCGAAACCGGGAACCACCGCTTGATCCGCATGAGCCCCTTCGATTCGGCTCACCGTCGTCAAACGTCGTTTGCGGCGGTGGATGTGACTCCGGAACTCGACGACAGCATCACGATCGATATTGAATGGGATGACCCCAAGACGATTCGTGAAGATATCTGTCGGGCGAGCGGTGCGGGGGGACAGAAGGTGAATAAAACCGACTCGGCCATCCGCCTGACACACTTGCCGACCAATGCCGTGGTCCAATGCCAGAATGAACGCAGCCAGCACCAGAACCGTGCACTCGCGAGAAAAATGTTGATCGCGAAGTTGTACCAGATGGAGATGGACAAGCGAGAAGCAGACTCGGCAGCACGCCGGGGACAAAAATCGCGGATCGGTTTTGGTGGAGAAACCATCCGCAGCTATGTTTTGCACCCGGAATCCTACTGCAAGGATAACCGGTCGGATTACAAAACCTCGCATCCCCAAGCAACACTTGATGGTGAGCTTGACCCCTGGATCGAGGCCTACCTCCGCTGGTGTCTCAAGGTTTCTCAAGGGAAATAAATCGGAGGTGTCACGGTCTTGATCGGGTGATCAGCACTTCGCTGTTCACGCGCGACCGAACCCGCTGATTTGATCAGCGGAACGCTCGCGAACTCACATCCAAAAAATCCTCGACCGCGTTCACGTGAACGCGGTTTTTTATTTGATCGCCCGTTTCAATAAGTTGTGCGTGATCTGCTGGACACGTTCATCCGGACCATGGGGACGACTCCAATGAGACCACGGCAGCATGTGACCCGGAGGACTCGACAAATCCTGGCACCAGAAAATGGTGGAGGCATTGAAGACGAAATTATTCTTGGGGCCAGGATAGATGGTAGCGGTCCATTGTTGAGGTTGAGTTCCGCCAACCAGGGCGGTTCCCTGGCCAACGATTTCCAGTCCGGGGATATCGCTCGGAGGATCTCCATGATACTCCCAGCCGACAAGTCCGGGGATCCGATCCCCCTGCTTCATTCCGGTACCAGCAAACATCCAATGCTCGGGATTCGTGCAAATCCAGTCTCCCCCTCCGTTAACGGGTTCAACATTGCGGGCACCGATCAGATAGCCTTCATCTGGACCACGATGAGGAAAGGGGCCATTCAATTTCTCTCGCAGCTCGGCATACGTGTGTTGGCCACCATAGGGACCACCCCGGAACAGAATGCGATTTGCCCGACCATCGATACTGTCACGAAAGGGGCTCACCCAACAGACGGAATTTCCCGAAAAGAACAACAGATTCACACCCGAATCCCGGAGTTTGATCACGCTTTCATACTGGCGGAGATCCCAATATTCATCGTGGCCGACACTCAGGAACGCCTTGCACTTTAAGCCCCGATCGGGGGTCAACAGATCACTGTTCGAGCAGTAAGTGACATCGTATCCCTGTTGCTCTAGCCAGTAAGACATGGGAAATTCGAAACACAACCATTCCCCGGAACCAATCGACTGTGGATTTTCATAAATTTGGGGATACTTGGCATACGGACGATCAAAACTGACATCCGCCCATGGGCCCTGATTTCCCTTCGGGTGGGTATAGACCGAGTCGTTGCTGGGCCATTGATTGTAGGCCTGCCAGGTATTGTCAGAGCACTGGACAAGAATATCAGCGGGTCGATTATCTCGAACGATAAATACGACATAACTTTGCCAATACCCCGCCGCGGGATCCTCTTCGATCAGCGAAAGTCGCCCCAAGTAGACACCACTTACCCAATCTTCGGGAATTTGGATCGTGGTCGTGCTTTCCCAGCGACATTCTCGCAGGTTTTTGGGACCCGGTGTTGGTGTGGGCTGCTTGATCCCTTGAAACGGGCCCAACGTCTTCATCAACCGGGCACCTCGACCGCCGTAGTAACCCGTCCGAAAGATTTCGATCTGGAAGGGCTGCGGGGGATCGGTCGAGACCTTAATCTCGATCGACTCACCGGCAGAAACGCTCTGCTTCGAGCAATAGCCTTCAATCCAAGGAGTGCGGAACCCCAGATTTTTGTCGAGTCGGACACGGGTTAATTGCCAGTCTTTCGCCCCCTCTTTCGCGTTTTCGGTGCGGATCACCTCGGATGGACCGCTGGCTTTCACGGTTTCGGCGTGGGCATCGTTTGTCGCAATCAGCGGCGTGGCCAGCGCCGTAAAAGATCCTGCCGTCACCTGCTTGATCCAGTCTCGTCGGTCCATCGGCTTGCTCCCTGTACTCGGGCTGACCATCTAATACGAACAATTGACGCCGGATCACCGGGTGCAAACAGGTTCAATTCCCCGCAGGACTCGCGGTAATCTCAAGATTCCCTGTTATTGATTTGAGGGGGGACTATTCGGAGTGATTCGCGCCAGCACACGGTGGCTTCCCAAAAGCTGCCCATCGCAAAGGACTTCCAGAGCATAGGAGCGTTCTTCGAGTGCTACCAGCGGGAGCCGTGGCAAGGGCATGGAAACTTCGATGGTTTTCAGCGGATCATCGCATTCGATTGGGACTTCGGCCTGAAACAACGAGCGATTCGAGTGCAAGTCGACATATCGGACTTCAAATCGCTTCCGCCCGGTCATCTCGGTGATACTGAAATACACGTACGGCGAGCCCGCCTGCACCAGATTTTGAATGGGCTGCTGACGTGTCTGGGGTTCTCCTCCCTCGGGATGCCCTCCTCCGAAACCTCCGCTTCCCCCCCCACCACCACCCCCACCACCCCCAGGGCCAGATCCTCCTCCCGAATTTCCTTCGCCTCCGCTGGGTGGCGCCGAAGCCTGCGGGGCAGGTTGCGCATTGGGGGTAAAGAAAATCGTCGAAAAAACGCCACAGATAATGTGTTTTCCGGTCGACTGATCACGATAGACATGATCGGCCAGCAACAGCGATTGAAGGATTGGTACCGCCACAAACATGCTCCGCTGAAACTGAGTTTCGCGACTCATTCGGCTTTGCACCGGACAAGAAGCGCTGAAACACTTGTCAGGTGAATTCTGCCAAGCCAAATTGCGTTCAACAATCTGTTTGTCAGGTTAGCTATCTTCCTGATTGAGTGGAAGTATGACGAGCATGGGAAAGTGTCGAGATCCAGGATCTTTGCCGTTCTTGATCTTCGCTGGTTGCGGAAAGAGAAACCTTGGTGACTTCCCGGACTTGAAGTTTTCAGAACTTGGGGCCACGCTTTAGGGCTTTGGTCCACAATATCGGTCTCGGCAATCACAGAGGAACGACATTCTCCGTGCTGAGCGAAAAAGCTCATAATCCGAACAACCAACGCGAAAGCCATGCGGTTTTGAGAGGGGGCTGTAGCACCGCCGCAGGCTGACCCATTCGACGCAGGATATTTTCGGCAGCAAGAAAACCACTGCGAACGGCCCCTTCCATCGTTGCTGGCCATTCGGTTTTGGTCCAGTCTCCGGCCAATTGCAGATTGGGAATTGGTGATTGCTGGGATGGGCGCAACAGGTCGACACCCGGTAGGGGTGAAAAAACGGCCCGATGTTCGGTGACATGACGCGAGTGCAGCAATTTCGCTTTGGCCGCTTCATGCCAAATCTCGGCCAGTTCCTGCAGCACAATTTCCTCGAGCTCGGATTTACTTTTGCTGGCAAGCTGATGACTGGCACTGATTACGATCTGGTAATAGTGAGCCTGTTCGAGTGAGCTTCCGCTCTCAACCACTTTTACCACTCCAGGCTTTGCCTCTCCAGCATTGGTCGAAGCTCCCACCACGGTCCGGTTGAACACCCATTGAGAGACTCGGTCAACCAGTACCACATGCGGCAAATCCATGATTGGCCGGTCCAACCATAAATGAATACTGGAAATCGGTGCTGATTCGAGGCGTTCGATTCCCTGCAGATCGGGGTGAGTCTGCAGCATGGATGGCAAGATTGACATCACGCGGAAAAAGGGCAACGCAACGACGAATTCATCACCGACGATGACCTCGTCAGAACCAAGGCGAATACCGCTGACGTGATCCCCTGACATTTCAACTTGGCTCGCCGCAGACTGCAACCGGATTGTTGTTCCGCGTGAAGTGAGCCATTCGGTTAACAATCCTCCATACAATTCCTCAAGTGGAACCGAAGGAATATCGACGTACCATCCGTCGCGGTGCGCCAGAAAAGCATCGACAAAAACCTTACGGGCATGACTCACCGAAATCCGCTCCAGTGATTCACTGAGCGCGCTGACCAGCACCACAAACCAGAAGCGTTCAATGGTTGTGGGGGTCTGGTGGTGCTTTGTCAGCCATGCGGAAAAGGGTTGTGATTCGTCCGCTGGACTCACCGGACCGGCTAACGCCTTCAAGCCGCGCGCTAAAGAGAGTTTGTCGGACCAAGAGAGGTATGACAACCGGGCAAATGCCCCGGTTAGATGCAGTGGGGCCGGCAACCATCCCGCTGCAAACGGGTTAATTTTTCCCCCAGGACCGACAAAAAAAAGTGCTGGCTCGCGGCGAAAAAAGTCCTGCAAGCCCACCCGTTCGCAAAAATGGCGAAAGTTGGTGCAACAGCCGAGTGTCACGTGCTGACAGTTATCGATATCCGTGTTGGTCGTCGGGTCATGAAACGAACTCGCACGCCCTCCCAAACGGGGACGCGATTCGAGCAACGTGCAAGGGAATCCCCGATCGGTCAGCGCGACGGCGGCTGCCAGTCCTGCGAGACCTCCACCAGCGATCACGATTCGAGGAGACATCACTACTCCACCCGCAATCACCACAATTTGGATCGCAGGGTATCAAGTTAGATGATTACCGAAACCAAATGTGCGAAACTATTTCTGCAAGACAAAATCAGAACAGCCTGGAGGATTTTTCCAGGCTGCTCTTTGTTTTCCAGCCGCTGTTTTCCAGCCGCTGCTCTTGTTGAGGCAAAAGCTTCTTATCGAGCTGTTGCCGAGACGAATCAGGGCAATAGATCCCGCACGGTATCGCGTTCCTGCTTCAGTTCATTGATTGTCTTATCAATTTGTGTCTGGCTGAATTCATCCACCTGGAATCCAGGAAGAACTCGCCAATTCTGCCCGTCACTGCTGAGAGGCAGGCCTGTGACGAGCCCTGATTCGATACCATAACTTCCATCCGAATAGACTGCGGCACTAAAGCAGTCTCCGGCGGCTGTCGGCGTGATGATGCTCTTGACGGTGTCCAGAGCGGCATTGGCGGCACTCGCGGCACTTGATGCCCCGCGCGCTTTGATAACCGCAGCACCACGCTGCTGCACAGTGGTGATGAAATCTCCCTTGAGCCAGGTATGATCCGAGATCACGCTGGGGAGTGGCTGTCCATCAATCTTCGCGTTCACGAAATCAGGATACTGGGTCGAAGAATGGTTTCCCCAAATCGCGAGATTGGAAATGGATGCGACAGGACGTCCCGCCTTGATGGCCAATTGTGAGGCGGCCCGATTTTGATCGAGTCGAGTCATGGCAAACCAACGGTTCTTCGGAATCTCGGGGGCATGTGACATCGCGATCAGGCAGTTGGTGTTACAAGGATTCCCCACAACAACAACCCGGACGTCCTTTGCCGCAGCGGCTTGCAAGGCCTTGCCTGTGTTCGTGAAGATCGGGCCATTGATGCGGATCAGGTCCGATCGTTCCATTCCCTGCTTTCGGGGAATGCTACCAACCAAAATTGCAAAATTCACATCACGGAAGGCCTCTTCCAGATGGTCGCTGTCACATTTCACAACCCCAGCCAGTGTCGGGAAGGCACAGTCGTCTAACTCCATGTGAATCCCATCCAAGGCCGCCATCACAGGAGGAACTTCAATCAAGTGCAGAATGACGGGACGATGTGCCCCAAAAATCTGACCCGATGCGAGTCGGAATAATGTGGCGTATCCAATCTGTCCGGCGGCACCGGTGACAGCAACTCGAATCGGAGCGGGGG